>CAMKQB010000005.1 GCA_946414825.1 uncultured Lachnospiraceae bacterium | reverse complement strand
CGAGCTGGGCATTTCTAAGCTCATGAGCAGTTTCCTGCCTATGAATATAAGCAGGTACGCAATGATCTATAGCACCGATCATGTCATCCCATACATCCATAGCCTCCTGATATCTGCCTCTTTCCTTGAGGAACTTTCCGTAGTTCTCCTCGTAGAACATTCTCTCATTAATGTCTCTATTATCCTTCTTAGCATCTTCGACAGCCATACTGTAGTACTTTTCTGCCACATCTTCACGTCCAAGCTTATCCTTGCAAAGCGCGTACATATAATAGCAAAATGCACTTCTAGTCAGTCGTCCCTTCTCGCGTTCAGTGAGCTCCTCACCTGCCAGATCACGTTTTTTCAGATCTTCAAGCCTAAGTAGCCACTCATCTGAATAAGGTTCTGCCTCTTCATATCTTTCCTTAGCAAGATACGATCTGGCATAAAGCGTACAATAAGAAAATGACTTCTCTTCAGTTGGCTCAAATGTACCTATCCACTTAAGCACACTGTCCATATCCTCTATTCTAAAATATGACCAGCATAGCTCCATCATCTGATCCGGAGTAGCAGTACCCTCCTCCGCCAACTTGCTGTAGTCGTCTATAGTAAGCTTGCTTTCCTCCTTAAGAAATACCATAGCTTCATAGTTCTTCTGATTCTCATCCAAAACAGAGATTACAGTATCGCTAGACTCCTCATATTCTTTATCTAAAAGTTGCTTATAGCTCTTTGCCATTCTAAACATTGCAGACTCTGACTTCAGCTCCTCGAGTCTATTCAGTTCACTAGCGGCAAGCTCATTATATTTATTCTTATCTTCCTCTGTAAGAGAATCCCCCTGCTCATTTGCATATTTAAGCAAAATATAAGCAGCAATAGATCTCGTATAGACATGTTCCTCAACTAGATCATCCCTCAGAATCGCTGTTGCAATAAGTGCAGCCTCCTCTAATCTATCAAGAAACTCAAGCATACGCATACGCGCGCCTAGTTCTATTGGATGCCACAGATCAAAGCTTTCCAGGTACTCTAACACACTACGGAAGAGGTCCATTTCAGATTTTAGTCCCTCCTCAGCTTCCGCCTTGGCATCGTCCTCCCCTGTCTCCATATCATATCTAAACTGGAACACAGCATTAACATGACCCTGAAGGAAAGAAACTCCACGAACATAACTATCTATTGGCACATCATAGCTCTCAGGCTCAAGCTTTCCAGGTACGCCCTCGATCTTAATCTCTGGGAGCAGCTTTTCGTAGCGCTCTGCAAAAGCACTTCTCGGCTCAAAATATTTATAATCTACAAAGCTATCATTTTGTATCTGAAACGTCACATAATCAAGGTAATCTGGCGGGAATTTCTCTACCAGAATATCTCTATCATTTACTATGTTGAACGCCTCATCCAGAAGCTTCCATACCTCATGAGGAAGCATGAAATGCCCCATTATGTACACGAGACACGCCTCGCGAACGGCGTCTGCAGTATCCAGCTCAGTACATAAAGGATCCGCCAACCACTCCTTCCAGAGTTCTATATCCCTACGTTTAAATACATCGCGGTATATCTCACCCATCTTGTCTATATGAAGATCAACCTCAGTTTTATTCTCGTTAGACACTTCCTGTCCATCATCCAGAACATCATCCTCAGAAGCAAACTTCATCGCCATCTCAAAGGCCTCGCGGAGCAGCATGAAGCCCTCTGCATCATCCTCAGGATTAACCGTCACAACCTTGCTTCTATAAGCATTTACGATTTCCTCTTCATTCTTAGTAGGCTCAATCTCCAGAACCTTCCACATATCAACTGTGTTCATCCGAAACCCCTTTCTGTTTCCCTCTACCTATCTGCCAGCACCTTCCTTTGGTACTCAACCATCTCATCAAATATACGTTTGCAGTTTCCATGGTCGCTATACTCATAGAAGTCGTCCGCCCTTCTTCTATATTCATCCTTCATCTTGCAACCATTTTTCATGTAATCAATAAGCAGTTCCACCAACTCATCCCTCTTCTTAACTATCTCTCCGAAAGCCATAGTATCATAGTGAAATGTACCTTCCTCGTAATGCGCTTCCAGCTCTTCTGGATGATAGTAAACGAGAGGCTTCCTCATATAAGCAAAATCAAACTGGATACCGCTATAGTCTGTAACCATGAGACTCGACTCACGGAACATTTTCTCATAGCTCATATCCCCAACCGAAGGAATGATATCTACATATTCATTTTTATCAAAATCCTCTGCCTGTGGACTTACAATTGGATGAAGTACATAGGCTATTCTATATCCATACTCCTTTGCTGCAGCAATAAGTTTCTTATCATTTATAAGCCCATTATAAACCTGATAATAGTCAGTTTCCTTGAACAGAGGATTATAATCCCTCTCAACGCCTTCATTCTTTGAAACAAATTTGGCAGACTGCATTCTCCAGGTCGGAGATATCATAATCTGTTTCTTATCTTCATCCACCAGGCCGTCATATCTCGGAACACCCGTCAGCTTTAGCGCGCCATAGCCTTGGTAATCATAAACAGGGTGGGATAGATTCTCTATCTCATACTTAGATGCACAAAAATACAGTCTGATATTATCTCTAAGTCTCTGCTGAGCCAGAGCTATTTTCTGAACTGACAGACCATGCTGAACACATACTACATGAAAATCAGGTATACCCCTGATATATCTAGAGTTCTCCATATAATAGTCGTTAAATGCAAATACCGTGGAGTTGCTTACAATCATCATATTTGCATTTAAGAATACGAGTCTATGAAGGAAGCTTCCTCTCTTCAGCGGAGTGTACCCCTCGCTAATGAGTCTCTTATAATCCGAAGTGTTCTTATCCACAAGATAGTAAAGCTTGTCCGGATAACAAGTTGCCTCCTCCTTAGATATCTCTCCAGAGCTCTTCTTTTTCAGCTGCTCCGTAGCATATTTATACAAGTACTCTGACGAGTCTCCACCCTTATATATCTTATCAAAGAACATCCAAATATTCTTATTCTTAAAGTAAGGCGTTGTAACAACCCATGCAGCTCGAAGTAAAAAGAATCTAAATCTATGCATTTGGAAGGAGAATAGCAGCTCCGCTCCAAGCCCTATTTCCTTTGCCGCCATGGATGGCCAGTTATATTTCTTTATAGTGATAGCGGACACCTGATAACCATTACTAGTCTTGGAAATGTTATTCACAGCAAGATACTTACCAAAATGCCAATAGCTATTCTTTGGATATGCCGCCAGCCTGCTGGTATGAGAGTTAAATTGATAACACACCCTATATTCTTTGGAATCCTTTTCTATAAAGAATTCCAGATTAAGCTTTGCTCCTGCCGACTTCTGCATCAGCTGATTCAGTGGAATACTTACATGGAAGGGATATCTCTTATAGGCAGATCTTCCGAAAAATTTTGTTAATGAATATCTGTCACAGAAGTCCACTTCAAACTTCTTTCCAGCCATCTTGAAGTAGTACTTAAAGAGTGACTTATCATATATATCAGGAAGCGAGCCATCTATCTCGAGGTTTCCCTCTCTATAATCCATAAACTGAATATTACATCTAAGGCTGTAGCTACTATGAATAGGCACTCCTCCCACCGTTATAAAGAGATGCTCATCATCTATCATCTGACAATGATAATAATCTTCTTCTGTATAATCCACTAAAAGAAGCTTCGACGTATCCGATGTATACTCCTCGATATCATTTCCGTACTTAATTCTAAGGAGCATTCTGGAATATTGATAATCCCTCTTATATACTGGGAATCTATGAGCATTCATAATAATATCGTCATCTATATATTCCAGAGCAACCTGAAGCTTCTCCTGAAATTCATCTATCTCTTCAGCATCCAGGATATGACGATTATTATTATTCTTATTTGCTTCCAAACGGCATGTAATGTTATACATCGCATAGTACTGAACCAGGAATGGAATATCCCCATCCTTTTTATAATCCTTCAGCAAGGGAATCAGGAAATTATCAAGATTTGGTATATACCAATCCTTATCGTAAATACCATCAAATTCTTTGTAATTTCCGTCTCCAGGTTCTCCCTGAAAATATTCTATATCCTGACATATAAGATAAGAATTATTCTTTATAACTCTAAGCAGGAATTCCGCCTCGTAATTAAATTTATATTCTTCTTTGATACGGAAGTTCTGCTTTACGAGTGAATCCACGCTAAACATTACGCCTGTTATTCTATTAGGAAATTGAAATAACTTCTTTGGAGTAGCGAGCACTGCATCAGGATTCTCATCCAGAAGCTTTGCAAGCTTTTTTGCCATTTCTTTTTCATATACTTCCCCCTGCTTTTCTTTCTTAAATGTATCTAAAGGCGAAAGCACAAGAAGATAACCCTTTGTATGGTTATCTAAATAGGCATTAAATTCATCTATAAACTTTTCTCTGTCATTCTTATGTAGAATATATATATCGTCTCTGTCCACGACTTATCCCTTATCATTTACTTATTCTTTTCCCTGTCAAAAGAGCAGGATAAAATAAAATGAGGTGTGAAAAATCACACCTCACTATTATAGCATTTTGCCTTTAAATAATCTATATTTCAGCAATAGCCTCCATCTCAATAAGAACATCCTTTGGAAGGCGTGCCACCTCAACACAGCTACGTGCTGGGAAGTCTGATGTGAAATACTTTGCATAGATTTCATTTACCTTTGCAAAGTCATCCATATTCTTGATAAATACTACTGTCTTAACGACCTTATCCATTGATGATCCTGAAGCCTCAAGAAGTGCCTTAACATTCTGAAGCGCACGTTCTGCCTGAACCTCTATACCACCCTCAACAAGTGTATTAGTGGCTGGATCGATAGGAATCATACCTGAAGTAAATAGTAGATTTCCTACCTTTACTGCCTGTGAATATGGTCCAATTGCCGCTGGGGCCTTGTCTGTTGCTATAATTTCTTTCATAATTACCTCCATTTTAAAGTGCACTTCATGTGCACCAAGTTTTCCTTAGTATAAATCTATACAACCTGTAAATCAACTTATACGAGTGTTATTCCGTCGTCACTTATCTCTATCAGTTTATTCTTATAGAGCCTGCCAACCGCTCTCTTAAACGCATTCTTGCTTAGTCCGAATTCTCTCTTAATTATCGCCGCATCTGCCTTATCATTAAACGGGAGCTTTCCACCATAGCTCTTTATAATATCCAAAACCATCTCGGCATCCTTCTCCATCTGAAGAGGAATCTCATCTCTCATAGCCAGGTCTAGCTTGCCGTCCTCGCGAGCCTTCACAACTCGGCAGGTCACTTCATCCCCCACGTATAGATTCTCGAAAACCTCGCTAGAATGAATAAGGCCAGAGTATGTTATCACAGCATTCCGCTTTTCATCCTCACCATTTTCGTCGAGAATAGCCTTATTATATAGAGCTACGAAAACTCCAAAATCCTTCTTTACATTATAAACAATACCCTTAACATGGTCCCCCTTCTCAAAGGTGTCATTTGGCTTAAGGACACTTGCAATCTTCATTGAAGCCGCCAGTCTTCCAGTCTTATCTATATAAAGTTTCACCAGATATGACTTTTCCTGCTGAACCTTGACAGTCTGCTCCTTAAACGGGAGGAACAGATCACGGCTAAGTCCCCAGTCAAGAAATGCACCTATATCGCTTACTGATTTAACCTTGAGCTTCTTTATCTCACCTAACGTAATAAGTGGTTCATGTGTAGTTGCTATTATTCTATCCTCTGAGTCACGGTACAGGAAAACTCGAACATTGTCGCCTATTTCCAACCCTTCGGGAATCTGTCTGGTTGGAAGAAGAACATCCATAACCTCTTCAGGAGCCTTCGCAGACTCACTTCTCTTCCAGGTACATTCCAGTCCCTTTCCATCAGTAAGATATGCGCCTACATCCTTTATTCTATCTATTCTGAGTATATTCCATTCACCCAGCTTCATATCATATAACCTCTATTCCTTGCCACCTTGCAGCAGCCTATTTAATCCAAATTATTCGAATCTTCCGACTTAGTATAGAATCGATTGATTAGTTTTGCAATAGGACCAGGCCAGAACTTGCAGAACATTTCATAGTTCTCGCCTATTCTTCCTCCATCCTCAAGAGTCTTAGAAGTTGTAGACTCCTCATGTATCCTATGATACATAAGCGGCTTCGCTATATAGATAAAATCACCTCTAAGCCTGGATAACTTCTCCCAGGCCTCCCAATCCTCGCAGCAGCGGTAATGATGCTGGAATAGTGGCTGAGGAATATTCTTCATCGCATACATAACGGAAGGACAGCATATTGCATCACCCATCGAGAGAATCCTTCTACGAACAAATCTACTTCCACTGAACAGCCTACCCTTAAGTGGGAAAAGCATAAATCTTTTTATCTTCAGCATTGGAACGTCCGTCGTCTTCTCACCATTTCTTATCTCACCATAATCAGAGAAAATGATAAGCGGCTTCTTAGTATGTCTTAGCCTCTTTACAAACTCATCAGTATAATGTTCATCATATACATCATCCTGATGAGCGATTGTTGCAAGCTTAGTCTCAACCTTGCTAAGTCCGAAGTTCCAGTCCTGAGTTATACCACCCTCGCCTTCATTAATAAAAAGCGGAATCTTATATTTCTCCGCCACCATATTGATATAATCGTTTGGCGTCGATGTAACCATTATTATTTCGGAGCGAAGAGTCTGATTCACAAGAGACTGAACACACTCCTCCAAGTACTCACTCTCTTTATATGCGCATATAACAAATGTATGAAAACTCGCTTTCATGGTATTCTCCTGGGTTTTTCTTCGAAAAATGCTACTTCCTCATGTTTCATCGTGTCATTATACCACTATTTACTTATCGCCTCCAGCGGTTTTATTCTAGAGGCCCATCTAGCTGGAAATGCCCCTGCAAGGACTGATACCACCACCGACATAGCTACCGCTCCGAGAATAAGCCACATAGGTGTACTCATAATCCAAGTACCTTCTGGCATCTCCATAAATTCAACCAGTCTTTTGTTGATATAAATATCCACAAGCAGCGCAAGTCCTACACCTAGAATTCCGCCAACGAGCCCCATCATCGCTGATTCAAAAAGAAACATGAAGCTGATATCATCCACGTCCGCTCCAAGCATCTTGAGGAGGCCTATCTCACGAACCCTGTCATATACTGCGGTCATCATTGTATTTACTATTCCTATTACCGCCACAACAGCTGCTATAGCCCCCAAGGCGCCAAGAATAAACTGAACCATTCTAATAGTTCTAGTAACGTTTTCCAGCATTTCGAGATTATTAACAACCTCGTATCCCATATCCGACAGAATCTTCGAAACACGTTTTACATTATCCACATTATCAACTCTTATTATTGCTCTATCATAGGCCCACATGTTATAAGGCTGGCCGTTTTTATCAAGAGGCTGTCCAGGAATCTTTCCCTCTACCGCTTCTTTCTTTAGATACATTTTCAGAGTGTCTATATCAGTATAAATGCTGTAATCATACTCATTATCTGTCTCGCCAACTATGCTGAGCTTAACAAAGCTCTGCGCAGCATTCCCTACTTCTTCACTCTCTGTTTCCGCATCTGACGGGGAAGCCGTTTCCTCTCCACTTGGCTCAATATCCTTTCTGAGCGCAAAGTCCATCTTCTTTCCAACAAGCATGTCATCCTTTTTCACACTCTTACTCAGCTGTTGCCACGTCTTCTCATTATAAAGAGAGGACCGGAGTCCATTTCCAATCAGAAGCTCTGGTCTGAAACCATTTCTCTCAGGCACAGCTCCTTCCTTCAAGCAGAGATAATTCATATATTCAGTTGGAACACCCTCGATATTTTCCCAGGCAATAAACCCACCTATCTTCTCTTGACCATCAGCTGTAAGCACTGGATAAACGCCGTCCACATGATCCAGCTTCTCCAGCTTGCTTATAGCCGAATCCGTGATAAGACGGTCCTTACGGCTAAGGCTCTGAGGATATATTATAATCTCCTTAGTACTACCACTTTTCTCTACATCTTCCATCATGGCTTTCTTTGCATTTAGTCCAGTTGTAAGCATTGCAACTATAGACATCACACCAATCATGATTCCAACAATTGTAAGAACAGTTCTAAGCTTTCGGAGTTTTATATTCGAGAGGCTAAGCTTAATAATATAGCCCATGATTTACTTCCTTCTATAAAGATTCTTTTGTCGCTTCGTTTCTCTATATAATAATCAATTTGTTCATTTTAATGAGAAGAGTTTCACTCAAAATTTTTCTCCAGATTCCTTCTCTTTATCAACCTTCTAATCACAAGGAGTATTACAGCAATGACTACGATTGCCAGAACAATAACCGACTTGGTCGAGCCACTCATATGCTTCGTAGTATCTTCCTTTATCTTAATGACATCAGAATAATCCTGCTCCAGAACCTCTATACTACCAAGCCCTTCCTTTACGGTATATTCATTCCCCTCAATATCTTCGTAGGTGATAATGAGATCATTATCATATTCCGTCGCATCACGCACATCATCATGTGTCGTTGCTTTCGTAATAATATCAACAGTAGCATTCTTACCTGAATCAATATTTCCTATAAATGTTTTAGCATCCGCTATATTGTGTCCTTCAACTCTGGCGGTAACCTTATAAATTTTAGCCGCCCCTGTATTATTAATAGTTGAAACGATTTCTATGTTATCTCCCAGTCGAATCTCTTCCTCGGCAATATATGTATCCGAAACAATAACCTCCGTCTTAAGGCTTATTGGCACATATATTGTATCCTCTGATTTATAGCCACCGTTCCAGTCCTCATACTCAGTCTTAATCTTTATCTTGTAGGTCTTCTCCTCAAGTGTCTTAGCAGCCTGGAGACTAACTGAATATTCCTCTTCTGTTTCGCCTGCCAGCTCACTCACAAAGCCTGTTCCAACACCCTCTGCAGGTAGAAATTCCCCATTCTCAGATACAACTGAATACTTCAGATTCTGAACCTTGTTCTTGCTGGTATTCTTCAGCTTGAATGTAACTGTAAATGTATCACCAGGAAATATGTCTCCCGATGAATCCCTCGCCTTTATAGAATATTCTGTCAGCATCACTCTCGGAGTCATAGCCTCAGAAATGTGAGACTGTCCCAGAGCTGTGACAAGGAACATTACGAGCGCTAGAATCGTTATTCCTATCTTAGTTTTGTTTCTGATATATTTCATTTTTCCACCTTCCCACTCATATATTATAGATTCTTCGGGGTTCACCCTCAGAAGCACATTTATTATTCTTGTGAACAACATTTTCTACTCGCCTGATCGGGTCAGCTCCTCGCCCACATTCAGTTTCATCTGGTTAAAGAATACATAGTTGGATCCGCATAGCACCACAAAGGAGAGGAGGGCAGCAACTATTATTCCCGGCCAGAATACTTTAAACGGAGAATTAATCAAAAACTTTATTAATGTACTATACAAAATCCACTGAATTAGTATTCCAAAAATTATCCCCTGTATAGTCGAAACTATCCAGACTATCCCACCTTCTAATAGCACTGCTTTCAGGAGACTCCTCTTGGTCATTCCCAGGGCTCTTAGCTGTGCGAATTCATTTCGCCTCGTTTGTAAACTACTTATAGTGACATTCATGGTATTAAGAAGACTGATTATTATAAGAATAATAATTCCTAAAAGGAGATATATAACAACACTAGCTCCTTCCGTTAAGTTAAGGATACCTTCAAGATAACTCGACGTAAAAGAATTGTATATTGGCCCCTCTTCCTCAGAGCCTTCATACCAATAGTTTTCCTTCTCCTTGAGTGCATTTTGAAACTCAGTTTTTTGAAAATCTCTGCTGAATATATTTGTCACATGGAACTTCATACCAACATAATCAGATTCAGTTCTTCCGGTCATCGAGAAAAACTTATCAAGCGGAACCACGAGAGACGGAAGCGTTGTAACCGCATTGGGATCATCCCTAATTATCCCCTCTATAACGTAAGTTTTACACTTTCCTTCTTCCACCAGCTTTTCCCTTGCGGAATTAATAATCCAAGCTTCTTTCCTTCTTGTTCCAATAATATCGGAATAATTGTCATATGGATTCTCTAGAGGATTCCCCTCTTCGTCCTTTTCATCCTTATGATTTCTGTCCCACTCATTCCTTTTAGAATGAATCTCGTCATCGAACTCCTTAGCTCTTTTTTTCTCTTCCTGGACCAAGCTATAAAGTTCCGCCGGATCAACCACTGTTATTTCATCACCAACCTTAAGATTAGTGAAACTGAAAGTTCTTGTATCAAAGAATACACTCTGGGAATCATAGGATGATTCAGGAATAAGCTCAGCCTGATTTACAAGAAGCACTCCATTATCTGAAAGCTCTGTCGTACCATCCACGAGATAATCCTTATATCTGGCATAGTCCTCAGAATCATAACCAACCAGACTTAATTCGGAACAAAATAGATTATCGTTTTCAGAAGTATCCTCTCTTCTTGCATTATCCGTTTCCATTCTGCCTTCGTAGTCAACTAGGCCTTCACCCTTTGCACGATATTCTTTCCTCTCCTCTTCAGCATCCAGATTATCACCTGCCCTTATGTATATGGAGCCTTCTATACTGTCTCCACCATAAGTCTCATTTAAGTTATTAAAAATAAAGCAATTCTCCGCTGTATATAGAGTATCCTCATACATATATTTTGGACTTTCTATGCCCTTAGCCTCACTAATCGTCTTCAGCGCCTTAGGCGAATAGAGATCCATCTTCTGTTCCTCATGAGAGAAAATGTTATTTGTGTCACAAGCTATATACTGCTGATAATATCCTACCATCTTGTTTGTCCTAGAAAAGAATTCATAGAAAACCAGCAGCACTCCACCAACCACAATAACGATTATCATTCCAAATGTAAGGGCGCCAACAGTCTTTAGGAAGTTACCATTATTTCTCTTTATATTCTTGTAGGCATAGTCTCCTTCCACACCAAATAGGAGTTTCCAGATACCACCCCTTCTACGTTTTATCTTCTTCGCTTTGATTCTGTAATTACCACGAACCGCCTCCGCAGGGCTAACCGCAAGAACCTTCTTCAGTCCATCACCAACAGCAAAATACATATCACCGTAAAAAGCGATTAGCAGGAGTATTACCGGTATGATATGAAAACCTATAGGATACTGTCTTTTCTCAGAATTGCATATCAAAATACTAAGCGGAAAACCTGCCGCAACACCCGCTACAATTCCGAGAGTTTCAAGAGCAACTGATTCGCGATATACGATGGCTCTTATTTGTTTCTTTGTAGCTCCGATGCATCTAAGATTTCCGTAATCCTTCACTCTTTCCATAGCAGAGATAGAGATATTATTTCTAAGAACTCCAACTCCTATGATTGCCATGATAAATGAGATAAGAAGCCCCCCTAACAGCATCAGATAACCTACCCCTTCATTATCCTGAAAATAGGTCCAGGCCAGGAGATCATTTAGCTCCACATCCACGTTGTAGGTCTTCTTAATATATTTCGAATAATGATTTATAAGAAGCTTCTGTTTTACATTTATGTGGAGTGCATTTGCATATACTCCTGAAGCCTCCTCTTCAGTCTGATAGGAATATGCCTTTCCAAGATATGCCGAAGAAACAAAATCCTCATTCACTACTTCTTCGATTGTATCCTTATCATCCGTGAGAACCAGAATCTCGAAATCATCCTCTTCCCTTGCTTCCTCTCTGCAGTTTTCAACCCAGCAAACCATAGAGTTAAGAAACATGAAGAGAATCGTAGACACGATGAAACATCCAAGGACTGTGATGAAGGAACGACGTCTATTCTGTTTTAAATACTTACTTCCGAGATCTTTATATGTTTCCATCAACAATTTCTCCGTCTTTGATCTTAACAATTCTATCTGCTTCGCGAGCAAGATCCATGTTGTGAGTGATTATCACAAGAGTCTGTCCGATGTCATGCACTGACTTCATAAGGAGGTCCATGACCTCCTGGCCATTCTTAGAATCAAGAGCTCCAGTTGGCTCATCCGCAAGAACAAGCGTTGGATTATTTGCCAGTGCTCTTGCGATGGCCGTTCTCTGCTGCTGTCCACCTGAGAGCTGATTAGGAAGATGTCTTCTTCTCTCAGATAGACCGAGAAGCTCGATGATATGATCTATATATTCCTTGTCCGGTTTCCTGTGATCCAGGAGAACCGGCATCTTGATATTTTCCTCAACGGTAAGAACCGGAATCAGATGATACGCCTGGAATATAAAGCCAACCTTCCTCCTACGGAATATGCTGAGCTCATCATCGTTATACTTTGTTATGTCCTTTCCATCCACGAAGATGGTTCCATCCGATGGAGTATCAACTCCTCCCATAATATTAAGAAGCGTGGACTTTCCACTACCAGACGCACCGACCACTGAAACCACGCTACCCTTCTCTATATCAAGATTCACATTATGAAGGGCCAGCACCTGATTCTCCTTCTCTCCATAAATCTTAGTTACATTTTTCATTTCGACGATATTCATCTCTAATCTCCTTACAAATGATAATAAATCAACGAGTCGAGTTGATTCCGTTGTAATCAAACACTGGGGCTCGTCGACTCCAAAATCTGTCCCTACTGAATAATTATAAGGTTCTGTTCTTACAACGCCGTGACAAAATAAAAAGCGAATCTTACAGTTTTGCAAGATTCGCCTGTCCCCACTGGCACCATGGTGTCTTGCATTTTAAAGATATAGTTGTTATACTGTGGAAGAAATTAAGAAGAAACGGAGGAGACCGATGAGAAATATTTCTTGCAAATAGTTTTAGTTAATAGCCTGAAGATTATGTCAGTATTGTGCTGATAAGTTTTTTTGTTATGAAAATCAGGCTACACTTGCAAGAAATAATTCATAGTGGTTTACTTTTTAGCACTTTGCACCGCAGGAATTTTTTCTTGTGGTGTATTTTTTTTACGGAGGTGCTATATGTCATTATTACAAGTATCAAATCTAACCTTCTGTTATGAAGGAAGTTTCGACAACATATTCGAGGAGGTCTCCTTTTCTATCGATACCAACTGGAGACTCGGCTTTATTGGAAGGAACGGAAAAGGTAAGACTACATTTTTAAATCTTTTACTAGGCAAATACGAATACACTGGAAGTATATCAACGGATCAGCATTTTGATTATTTTCCTTATAAGCTTTCTGATAGCGAAATGAACCTTACTGCGGATGAACTCGTAGAAACCTGGAAGCCCGGGGTTGAGAGCTGGAAGGTAATCTGCGAGCTGAATAAGATGGGCGTAGACTGTGAGCTACTTTATCGTCCAATAAGTACTCTCAGCTTTGGAGAACGCACAAAGGTCATGCTTGCTGTTCTATTCTCTGGGGAAAATGAATTCCTTCTGATAGATGAGCCCACTAATCATCTAGATAGAAACGGTCGCGAGATCATTAAGAATTATCTCCGTGAGAAGCAGGGTTTTATTCTTGTATCTCACGACAGAGATTTGCTCGACGCAGTAACTGATCACTGTCTGGTTCTTAACCGCTCATCTATCGAGGTGGTTTCCGGCAACTTCAGTACTTGGTGGGAGAATAAGGAAAAGGCCGACGCTTTTGCCAGATCCGAAAATGAGAAACATCTAAAAGAAATCGGGAAGCTTCGCTCCTCTGCCGACCGAGCTGGCAGATGGGCGGATAAAAATGAAAATACCAAGATAGGCTATGACCCTATAAAGGAGCACGATAGAAGCATTTCAACCAGAGCATATATCGGAGCCAAGACCAAGAAAATGCAATCTAGAGTCAAGAATTTTGAGAAACGAATCGAGCGAGAAATCGAAGAAAAGGAAGGTCTCCTTAAGGATATCGAAAGTGTTGACGATCTGAAGCTCATGCCCCTAAGGCATCACAAGAAATGCCTCGTGGAATGTAGAGACTTCTCGCTCCGCTACTCAGACTCCAGTGAGAACACACTAAATAACCTAACTTTCCAGTTACTACAAGGCGATATTCTTTTTCTTAGTGGTGAAAATGGATGCGGAAAGTCTACGCTTATAAAGGCTATCCTCACAGCAGCAGAATACGGAAACAATACAAATATCCCAAGAGATAAGGAAGCGATCATGGTAACAAGTGGCTCTATGGAGCTGGCAAGCGAACTGACCATATCATATGTAAATCAAGATGCCTCAAAACTTACGGGATCCCTCAAAAAATACGCAGAGGACCACAAGCTGGACTATAGTCTTTTTCTCACTCTTCTCAGAAAGCTAGATATGAACCGTATTCAGTTTGAGAAAAATATCGAAGAGTATTCAGAAGGTCAGAAGAAGAAGGTACTCCTAGCAGCCAGTCTTCTCACCCCGGCACATATCTATATATGGGACGAACCGCTGAACTATATTGATATTTTTTCAAGAATGCAAATAGAACAGTTGATAGAAACCTGCAAACCGACTATGATAGTAGTTGAACATGACACTCGCTTCCGCGAGAAGCTCAAAGCGAAGAAACTCGAGCTTTAAGCCAAGAAGTAAATCTAAAATCTCAGTGATTATTAGCTGGTGGATTATAATTTTCAAGAAAGTGGACTTCAATATGACAACGAAAGAATATGTTCTCAAAACTCTAGAAGAAAACAAAGGATGTTTTATTACAGGGATGGAACTCTCCAGCGCGCTTGGGGTATCAAGAAATGCCATCTGGAAAGCCATCAACGAATTAAAGAAGGACGGCTACAATATATACTCTGTAAATAACAAAGGCTACGCCCTTGATAAATCAAGCGATATCCTATCGGTAACTGCAATAAAAGAGCAGATGCTCACATACTATTCTCACGTAACAGCCACAGGAAAAAGTGGTGCCCTAGATAAAAAGGATATCACCAAAATAGCTGATAGTATCATCATATATGACGAGGTTGATTCAACAAATCAGCTAGCTAAGCTTGAGCTTATAACAGGTGCCCTTGATAAGAAGATAATTATCGCAAAGAAACAGTACGCCGGAAAAGGACATAATAGAAAGTCCTTCAGTTCACCAGAGGGTGGAATATATCTAAGCATCATATTGGATGACAAGGATCTACTAAAAGCAAAAAGTCAAAAACCTTTTAAGTCTAGTGCTATTGGGGCAATTGTCAAAAGAAATATTGAAGAGCTTACAGGGAAAAATGCTGCTCTTGACAAGCAGTTCAACAGACTATCCATTGGTAACAAAAATATCTGCGGAATACTCACAGAGTACTTCGCAGATATGGAAACCAATACTATAAATGGTTATATAATTGGTATAGGTATCAAGAATATTACTATTCCTAAGAACGAAATAGTTGCAAGGGTTCTTCTTGATATATACGGCATGCTTTAAAACACTTACTTGTTACTATTCCATTTCACCGAGATCAAGGCTACAAGCAGTGACAGTCCCATTCCGACGAGGCTTAAGTTCGACATAACTGGCGCAGGGAGTGATAATTTCTCCAGCAGCGGAGCAAAGTATGTGCCGATTATTCCGAAGAGTCCACCAATTACTACTGCCGCAACCCATATAGGTTGTCTTATCTCCTTCTTCTTATGGCAGAGAATTGCTATAAGAAGAGGAAAGATTATTCCAGGTGTATATATGGAGTAAGCTCCCGTCAGAAGAGACATGATATCTCCCCTTCCAAGAACGGCAAGTGCTGTAGCCATAATACCTATTACTGCAACTGCAATTCTTATCCCAACCACACTTTCCTTTCTAAGTATATCCTTCACAAAAATCGAAGAAGCATTTATCAGACATGTATCTGTAGAGGAAAGTATAGCAGACAGAAGTCCAAATATCAGTGGAATACTTACTGTCTTAGGAAGAATACTTACAACATACATTAGAGTCTTTGAATCTCCTAGTTCCTCTGGGGTTATATTATACCTTGCCCACATACCAATCAGAGTAATAACTATTGAGAAGATAAACAGACCGATTCCTGCGATAAGGGCTGATTTTTTTGCAATCGATTCATCCTTGGATATAAAATTACGGGATATGATATCCGGACCAAGGAAATATACTCCACCTATAACGAAGAGCTGATTCAGAAGATTCATTGGTCTGTAGCTCTGATTTATTAGTTCTATATTCTGAGCAACACTGGTTGTATCTCCACCGCGAACCAGATACAGATAGAGACAGCAAAGAACAACACCTGCTACTATCACGATAAATTGTATCTTATCTGTCTTCACAACCGAAGACTGCCCGCCAAAGAGCGTATATACTATTATTACAAGTGACATTATAATAAAGAGCCACTTATCATTTCTGCCTGTGGCGAAGCTGACCAGAGAGTTCATTGCAACCAGCTGTCCTGCAACAACTCCAACCCACGCTATTACAATAATAAGTGCAATTATCATTTCGGCCGCACGACCAACTGTTATATTTGCAAGATCCGGAAGGGTTGCTGCGCCTGTTTGTCTAACCTTTTTCGAGATTAAGAAGGACTGAAGCACCAGTCCAATAGCACCAAATGCCAACCACCATATCCCTGGAAATCCAATATCATAGACAGTATCTGTGATTCCGATTGTCGTTGACGCTCCAATCACCGTCGCAAGTAGTGTCATAGTTACAGCAAATGTTCCCTGCACCCGACCTGCTACAGCATAATCTTCAAAAGTCTTCACCGAACGAAAATCAAGTATGCTGATAATTACAAATACAAGTAGATATAGTCCTAAAACCAATAAAAATACTGTGTTCATTTCTTCCTCCAAAACTAGTAATTATAGATAGCTCTATACAGTATCCCTCGAAGCATATAATTATTATCATATATAAGATGTAATGTCAACCTTTTAAGGATTATTGGTTGACAATTAACATTTGGGACATTCATTTTCTCATGTTCTATATATTTACTGAAAATTTATAAAATAAAAGATGAGAGTTTATGAAATATATTTCACAAAACTCTCATCTTTTTTTAACTTCTTAAATCCACTAATGACATATGTGAAGTTTTAGTAATTAATTTGATTCACCCAGGTTCTGAGTTTCCTTAACAGTAACTGTCTTGTCGTAACAAGAGAATATTTCTTCAACTTTTTCCTGATCCGGTTTTGGAGTAATAAGGCTCACGATAGGAACTATTATCAGTCCGGCAATCATTGTAGCAGCTCCAGCATTAATAGGGGATGCAATGATTGGCTTTCCAGCCTGTGTTGCAAAGATATTAGCAAGTGTGAAGCCAACACCCACAATGTAGCTGGCCCATACAGAAAGCTTTGTAATCTTCTTGCTGTAGAGACCATACATAAATGGAGCAAGGAATGCACCCGCAAGAGCTCCCCATGAAACACCCATCAGCTGAGCGATGAATGTAGGTGGGTTAAATGCGATAACAACTGAAAGTACGATGAAGCACATAACGAACAGCTGCATAAGCCTAAGCTGTGTCTTCTCCTTCATATCCTTCTTCATAAGTGGCTTGATAAGATCAAGTGTTAGTGTTGAGCTTGATGTCAGAACAAGTGAAGAAAGTGTAGACATTGAAGCTGAGAAAACAAGTACTACTACTATTCCGATAAGAATATCAGGAAGTGTTGAAAGCATTGTAGGAACGATATTGTCAAATGCCACCTTTGTTGTTCCATCTTCTGCTGCAACAATGATTCCCTCGTAGCCTGCGAATAGACGACCAAAGCCTCCAAGGAAGTAGCAGCCACCTGCTATAACGATAGCAAAGAATGTTGATACAACTGTACCTGTCTTTACAGCCTTCTCATCCTTGATGGCATAGAACTTGTGAACCATCTGTGGGAGTCCCCAAGTACCAAGTGACGTAAGAATTACAACACCGAGAAGGCTGATAGGATCAGGTCCAAAGAAACTTGCGAAGAGTCCCTGACTGTCTGAAAGTGCCGGGGTAGTAACTGCAGGATCAGTAGGAATCTTTGAAAGCTCCTGAATAGCATTCATGAATCCGCCCTGGCCATTTAATACCGCTCCAATAACTGCACAGATACCTATCAGCATGATAATACCTTGAACAAAGTCATTTAGAGCCGTGGCCATATATCCACCGATAACAACGTATGCTCCTGTAAGAAGAGCCATGATGATAACGCATATACGATAATCTATAGAGAAGGCCATTCCAAAGAGTCTTGATAAACCATTATATACACCAGCTGTATAAGGTACCAGAAATACAAATGCGATAATAGAACCTACAACTCTAAGTGATTTAGAATTGAATCTCTTGCCGAAATATTCCGGCATAGTTTTGGCATCCAGCTGCTGAGTCATAAGTCTTGTACGACGTCCAAGTATGAGCCATGCAAGAAGACTTCCTATGAATGCATTTCCAAGTCCAATCCATGTAGATGCAAGACCAAACTTCCAACCGAACTGACCTGCATATCCGATGAATACAACGGATGAAAAGTAGGAAGTACCAAATGCGAAGGCTGAGATCCATGGACCTACTGTACGTCCGCCGAGTACATAATCATTTACGTTCTTTGCCTTGTTTCTGGAGTAGATACCTATTCCGATCATAGTAGCAAAGAAAACAACCAATAAGATAACTTTGATAGCCATTAGTCTATCTCCTTTTTAATAATACTTTACTGCGCTAACGATTTAACGCGCTAAAGTGTATTATACAACTATCACTATTAAAGTCAAGAGGAAAATGTTATACTTCTATATGTTAATGGTGTTATTTTTTTCATCACAAATAATTTTCATAAATATAAAGGACTCATAATGAAAAGAATCTTACTTATAGAGGACGATTACGCTCTCGCAATGGGATCTACATACACTCTAAAAGCCGAAGGCTACGAGGTCGGTCACGCTAAGAATCTGGCAGAAGCCCGCGAGCTTCTAAGCACTAATGACTACTCTCTCATCCTTCTTGATGTTATGCTTCCTGACGGAGATGGTTTTACCTTCCTTGAAGAATTATCACAGAGCGGAAATGCCATTCCCGTCATCTTCTGCACTGCCGTGGGAGATGAATCTAATATAGTTAGAGGGCTGGATCTCGGTGCCGATGATTATGTAACAAAACCTTATAGAGTAAAGGAACTGCTGTCACGAATAGCCGCTGTCCTTAGAAGAGCAGATCGAGTGATGGGAAGCCATACTAATAATATAAACAGTTCCAGCAACAGCATGGCAGGCTCCAATAACGAGACCGGTGAATCCGACATAGTCTTCGGGACACACCATTTCAACATTGACAGCTTTAGACTATACGATAATGATACTTTAGTTGACTGCACCCCTGCTGAGCTCAGGCTACTTAGAGAGTTTATTCGGAATAAGGGAATAGTTATTACAAGAAATCAGCTTCTTCAGAGACTATATGATACAGAGAATACTTATATAGATGACAATACCTTATCGGTGTACATCAAGAGACTCAGAGACAAGCTGGGGGACGACGCTAAATATATTAGGACTGTAAAGGGTATAGGATATCGATTCGAGGACGAGTGATTCAGAAATAATTATGAAAAGCAGTTATGAACGAGACAACTTCAGAAAACTGTACTGGCTGGTAGCGGGAATCATCCTCGCCGTCAGCCTTGTTTTGATGTTTTATCTTGGAATGACAATTGGGGATTCCAGCAAAATAGTTCTTATCATTATAGGGAGCACAGAGATACTACTTGTTATACTGCTATATATTTTAGCATCCAAGTATCTAGAGACCGCCTACAGCTCCGTTGAAGACGCTTCAGATATAATGCTTTCTATTATAGAAGAAGCAAAGGAAAAAGACGATATGTCTGACAGTCTGAAAAAGATTGATGACTATAGAGCCTCTGAACTACGCGAAGGCAGTATAGGTATCTTCTATGACAGCTTCGAAAAGCTGGTAAATATGTTTCAGGAAGGAAAGCGTAAGGAGAAGAGCGAAAAGGAATATCTCCGCGATGTTATGTCCGACATTTCCCATCAGCTTAAAACTCCACTTGCATCAATGGATGTTTTCCTTGACCTGATAGTTAATGACAAGGTAAGCAGCGAAGACGAGCGCAAAATGATTTTAAGCGAAGCCTCCAATCAAATAAGCAGAATGGAATGGATGGTGCTGTCAATGCTGAAACTGGCTCGCATTGAAGCCGGCGCCATCGATTTTGAGATAAGTGACGTGGATGTATCCACCGTTCTTAGCGAGGTGGCTGGAAGCGTCAAATATCTGACGGACACCAGAAACCAAAAACTTAGCGTGAGCTGCCAGGAAGGCATCTCCATTAAAGCAGATGGTCAGTGGCTTACAGAAGCCATCATAAATATAGTTAAGAACGCTTCCGACTATTCAAAAGAAGGTGCAGATATAGACATACATGTTGAAAAGAATTCTGTTTTCACCCGTATATGCATATCGGATCATGGCATGGGAATGAGCGAAGAAACTATGACTCACATCTTCGACAGATTCTATAGAGCAAGCAACGAAGTAAATCCTAATAGCGTTGGAATCGGTCTATCCCTGTCCAGGTCCATAGTCGAAGGAATGGGCGGAAGAATCACAGTAGATAGTAAATTAGGTGAAGGAAGTACATTTACACTACAATTCTAATACCAGGGGCTAAATCTCCACTTCCGGAATCACTTCAAGACTTCTCTTAAGAATTCCATTCATATATGCGATTGCCGTTCCATAATTTGTTATAGGAATGCCCTGTTCCTGCGCTATACGGTATCTGGACTGAGCCTCTGCAGGATTCAGCATACAAGCTCCGCAATGAATAATGAGCTTATACTGTCCAAGCACTGCAGGAAACTCAGTTCCAGAACTGAGGTCTATCTTTGGCGTAACTCCTGTATACTTCTTTATAAGATTTGGAAGCTTCACGGACCCAATATCTCCGCACTGTCTATGATGAGTACATCCCTCGCTAATAAGGATTCTGTCCCCTTCCTTAATCTCATCCAGCTGAGTCGCCCCCAGCACGGATGGTACAAGGTTACCCTTATATCTTGCCATAAGGATAGAAAATGAAGTTAAATATATATCCTCCGAAACTATTTCGCTAACCTCTTTAAAGGCCTGGGAATCAGTTATAACCATTCTAGGCTTCTGACTGAGACTCTTTATTGTCTCTGCAAGCTCCACGTCGCGGCACATAACCGGCACAGCACCATGATCCAGTGCATCTCTTATAACCTGCTGCTGAGGAAGAATAAGACGTCCCTTTGGTGCAGCCTTATCGATAGGTATAACCAGAACTATCAAGTCTCCCGTTTTAACAAGGTCTCCTATCAGCTCTCTATCTTCGCCACTATCCTTAATAAGCTTAGCAGCAAGCCCCTTCAGGCTTTCTATATTTATGCCCTCTTTTGCACTTACATAAATCTGTGCCGTTGCAACACCTGTTTCATTCTTTGCTATCTTCTCTTCGAAGTCCTCTTTCCTTAAAACCGGCAGCAGATCCACCTTGTTATAGACCAGAATATATGGGATATTTCTAGTCTTAAACAAGGTTATCAGCTCATCATCCGCCTGAGACAAACCCAGTCTCGCATCTATAACCAGAATAGCTATATCTGTTTTCCTAAGAACCTGCTTAGTCTTTTCAACTCGAAGTGAACCAAGCTCGCCCTCATCATCTATACCGGGCGTATCTATTATCACAACAGGTCCAAGAGGAAGCAGCTCCATACTTTTGTTTACTGGATCTGTGGTAGTTCCTTTTGTGTCCGAAACTATAGATAGGTTCTGCCCTGTAAAAGCATTTACCAGGCTGGACTTTCCGGCGTTACGGCATCCAAAGAATGCTATATGTTTTCTTTCTCCACTAGGGATATCATTTAAACCCATGTACTTTCTCCGTATAACATCTATTATCAGAAAAACTAATTAAATACTAGAAACGGAAGTCTCTCTCTCCACCATTCTTGATAAGCTCGAGTCTTTCCTTAACTATTTCAAGAACCTTCTGATTTGGAATATCCTTGAAGTTATCTACGATTATCTTTTCACCAACTTCTCTTGTAGCAGGGGAAGCATAGTCCACCAGATACTCCTCAAGTGTCATTAGGGCGTTAGGCAGACAGCAGTTCTGGATCTGCTTAGCCTTGCAAAGTGCCATGAATCTGTCTCCTGTACGTCCTTCTCTGTAGCAGGCTGTACAGAAGGATGGAACATAATCCATCTCCATAAGCCACTTTATTACTTCATCAAGAGTTCTTGTATCTGAAACCTCAAACTGTGTTGTATCATCTGGACGAACCTCTTCAGTATAACCACCAACTGAAGTACGTGAACCACCAGAAATCTGTGAAACACCAAGGTGAAGTACTCTTTCTCTTACCTTCTGTGACTCTCTTGTGGAAATGATCATTCCTGTATAAGGAACAGCGATACGGATACATGCAACGATCTTAGCAAATGTATCATCATCGATAGCATTTGAGAATTCCTTAACATCGATATCATCTGCAGGACATATACGTGGAACGGAAATAGTATGAGGTCCAACGCCATGTACCGCTTCTAGGTGCTCTGCATGCATGAGGATTCCTGCAAACTCATAACGGAACTTATCTAGTCCGAAGAGAACTCCAAGTCCTACATCATCGATGCCACCCTGCATAGCTCTATCCATTGCTTCAGTATGATAAGCATAATCACTCTTTGGTCCTGATGGATGAAGCTGCTCATAGGATTCCTTATGGTAGGTCTCCTGGAAGAGGATATATGTTCCGATACCTGCTTCATGAAGCTTCTGATAATTCTCAACTGTTGTTGCGGCGATATTTACATTTACACGTCTGATAGCACCATTTCTATGCTTGATAGAATAAATAGTATCAATACTCTCAAGAACGTACTCAATTGGGTTATGGATAGGATCCTCACCGGTCTCAAGAGCAAGTCTTTTGTGACCCATATCCTGAAGTGCGATTACCTCATTTCGAATCTGCTCCTGAGTAAGCTTGATTCTTGGGATAGTTCTGTTCTTTGCATGATATGGACAGTAAGTACATCCATTTATACAGTAGTTTGAAAGATATAGTGGTGCAAAAAGCACGATTCTGTTGCCGTAGTACTCAAGCTTGATCTCATTAGCCAGCTTAAATATCTCTTCATTCTTCTCTGGTATATCACAGGCCAGAAGAACGGACGCCTCCCTATGATCAAGACCCTTTGACTCTCTTGCTTTCTTAAGGATTTCATCAATTACCTTTACATTACTCTTGTTCTCATCAGCATATTTGAGGGATTCCAGTATCTCGTCATGATCGATGAACTCCTCTGCTTTAAGTGATTTTGGATTATACATTTTTATTCCTCCTTAGTATCCCTATCTGGGATATCCTTTTTATAATCTTTGTGGTCGCCTCGTGAGGTTACCACATTAAAACCTATCGACTCCATTCTCTTCTGTAGACAAGTCTTGCACTGAGCGGATTCATCCCCTGTGCAGATCTTGTCATCATATAGAAGATACTTATCTCGAACTCCTACCGGCGAAAGATTCGGCATGACAACATTTGCACCAACCTGGATCCCATACTCTCGTCCAAGAGGATGAATAGTTCCAAGAGCAGTTGTTGATGGAAGGAGAACCTTAGGAAGCATGAGTCTTATTAAACCCAGCAGGAAGAGTGTTTCCTCCATAGTGCCATTTTCTTTATCCTTAAAAGGGGTATCATGATGCGTGATAAATGGACCGATCCCCACCATATGCGGCTGCAGCTCGTGCAAAAATATCATGTCATCAGCTATACATTCTTTAGTTTGATACGGAGATCCTACCATGAATCCCGCTCCAACCTGATATCCTATTTCCTTTAAGTTAAATAGACATTTTTTCCTATTCTCTAGAGAAAGGTTCTCTGGATGAAGCTTCCTATAATGCTCTTCATTAGCTGTCTCGTGTCGGAGAAGATATCTATCCGCTCCTGCCTCGTAATACTTCTTATAACTCTCATAGGATTTTTCACCAATTGAAAGTGTCACCGCACAGTCAGGATATTTTGCCTTAATACTCTTTATTATTCTGCAAATATCTTCGTCGGAATAATGAGGATCTTCTCCCCCTTGCAGAACAAAGGTTCTGAATCCTAGTTCATAGCCTTCCTTACAGCATTCAAGTATCTGCTCTTCCGTGAGTCTATATCTATCAGCCTTTGGATTGCCACATCTTATACCACAATAGTAGCAGTCATTCTTACAATAATTAGAAAACTCTATCAGTCCACGAACGAAAACATCTGTTCCATAATTCTCTCGCCTAACACGATCTGATTTCTTAAATAGATATTCCGAAAACTCCTTTGACTGGTGCTCTAGAAGATATATCCACTCTTCCTTTTCCAGCTCGTGAGTAGCCTCTAGCTTATCTATTAACTTATATTCATCTAAAACTTCTAGACTCATTTAATACCTCTTCTTTGCATAGACGGTATTAGTTGTTACTCCGTCCAGCATACCTAGCTTGCCACCTAATGTACTGATTATTTTTTCTGGTGCATCCAGGCTTACATTGATAATACATATCTTTTTCTCTCTATATGGAATCCCCATACGACCAATAACATATTCTCTAGCGTCATGAAGTATCTTGTTAACATCCTCAATAGACTCTTCGTTTTCTACAACTATTCCGATAAGTGCTATTCTATTTTCCACTAGCTTTACCTCCTCTATATCTTTTACGGAGATGGAACCTTCTAGATAAAATAAAAAGGGAAGCACGCGTACGTACTTCCCTAAAATCCGATTAAAAGAGTAGATACCCTACGGCATCTTCTTATTCCATCGCCTTTCCGGTTGGGACGAACCCTTCCGCGTCAGTACGTGAACTAAGTGTAACACCGTTAGTCTTTTATTTCAAACGATATTTATATCAAATAACTGCACAAATAGACTGAAAATGCCGTCTAGAGCATATCACGTATACTCTTTTTATAACTAAGAAATTCATCTGTCATCATGAATTCATGGTTTCGAGGCTTAGGTGTCTCGATAACCAGCTCTCCATCAATAACCGCCGGCGAACCCTTCATGATATATATTCTATCTGATAGTAGTATCGCCTCATCTATATCATGCGTGATAAAAAGCGTTGATAGCTTTATTTCCTCCATTACTGACAGGTACCAGTCCTGAACCGAGGATCTCGTAATAGCATCCAGCGCACTGAATGGTTCATCCAGAAGCGCAACCTTCTTATCACAGAGATAAGTTCTAAGCAACGCCGCTCTTTGTCTCATCCCGCCTGACAGCTGGGAAGGATATTTCTTTTCAGTACCCTCCAGACCAAACTTAGGCAGTAAACCAGCAGCCTTCTCCCTGGCTTCTTTCTTAGAAACTCCGGAAAGTGTAAGCGACAGAGCCACATTATCCACAACTGTTTTATGTGGAAGCAGAAGATCCTTCTGAAGCATGTAGCTTAGCTTACCTCTCTGACCGGTTATATCCTCATCACCAAGCACAACTCTTCCTTCATTTGGCTCAACTATTCCAGATAGTACATTGAACAGTGTTGTTTTTCCAACACCACTCACTCCCAGTATACTAACCAGCTCGCCTTCATTTAGAGTTATAGATATATCCTCTAGAACATCCTTATCACTATATGATTTTTTTATGTGCTCAGCACGTAATATCTCGCCCATATCTGCGCCTTTTATCATTTACTAAACTATATTATTCAGCTGCTGGAAGGTAATCATTTGTGAAACCATATCCTGCAGGAATCTCTTCTGAAAGGTTGTTATCTGACAGCCATTTGAAGAATGCATCCCATCTGGCCTGATCGATGTATCCCCATCTATCAACATCAGCCTTATACTGAGATGATATCCACTCCTGGCTCTCCTTAACAAGCTCCTTGTCAAGCTCAGGAACCTGCTTACAAAGTATATCTGCTGCTCCATCCGGATCAGCTATTGCATCCTCATATCCCTTCTTTGTAGCCTCAAGAAATGCCTTAGCCACATCAGGATTTTTCTCTGCCCAGTCTGAGTTAGTGATGATTACAGGACTGTAGTAGTCAAACTCTGGAGTAATATCCTTGAAGTAGATCATGTTTGTATCGAGACCTGCCTGCTTACAGGAAATACCAGCCCATGCATAGTAAACCCATATAGCATCGATGTCCTGCTGAAGTGCAGCCGGCTCATTCTCTACATATTCCGGAATAAGATTTACCTTTGAGAAATCTCCACCATCAGCCTCAACTATATTCTTCATCATAGCCTTCTCTATAGGAAGATCCCATGTTGCATAGTTCTTTCCCTCGAGATCCTTAGGAGAATCAATCCCATCCTCCTTAAGGGAAATGATACCAGATGTGTTATGCTGCAGGATAGCTGCAACTGCTACTACAGGAACCTTTTCCTCAGATGTGAAAACAGGAGGTAGATAGTCCTGGAAATCAATACCGAACTGAGCCTGTCCTGATGCAACCATATTTGTAGCCCCATCCTCTGGTGGCTGAACAATATTTACCTTAAGTCCTGCGTCTTCAAAGTAACCCTTTTCCTGAGCCACATATAGACCAGTATGATTTGTATTTGGTGTCCAATCGAGTACAAATGTTATCTCAGTAAGCTCACCGTCTTTTTTTGCATTTGATTCACTTTTTTTGCCACATGCTGTTACAGCTCCGAGAAGCATAGCTCCTGCCATAACTACTGCGACCACCTTTTTAAGGCTTATTTTTTTCATGATTTTTCCTTCTTTCTATATAATTTGATTCACATGGAATCTTATTTATCTCTAGTATGTTCCCAAGGCATCGCCCTATATTGTACATACTTTACCAGAGCCATCAGCACAAGACTGATAGCTGATACGAAAAATATAACCGCAAACATTTTGTCATAGGAAAGCGATTTTTTAACTCGAGTCATATAAACCCCAAGTCCTTCAAAGCCTCCCAGCCACTCTGCAATTACCGCTCCAACTATGGAATAAGCAACCGCTATCTTGAGTCCTGAGAAGAACTCGCCTAGAGCAGCAGGAAACTTAACATTCCAAAATACCTGCCAGCGATTAGCATTCATCGACTTCATGAGTCTTATCATATCTTCATCAACTGACTGAAATCCCTCCAGCAAACCAACTGCCATTGGGAAAAATGCCACTAACACCACCAGTATTACTTTAGGTGTAATTCCATAGGAAAACCAAAGTATCAGAAGCGGAGCTATTGCTACCGGTGGTATGGTCTGTGTAAGTACAAGGATTGGGTATAGTCCCTGCTTAACCACTGGAAATGCGTCCATAAGTGCTGCACATGCAAAGCCCAGCAGCACACCTATTGTCAGTCCCAAAACAGCCTCTAAAATTGTTACCCTTGCATGGGACATTAAGAGTGGAAAGTCATTTATGAAAGCCTTTACCACCTCTATCGGCGATGGAAGCATATATCCCGGAACCAGTTCAAAGGAACATGCCATTTGCCAGATTAGTAGCGCAACCAAAATCACTATGATAGGTATTATCTTTTCTTTCTTATTTTTCATATCATTTACCTTAGACAGCTCTCTGGCCGTCCTGTTAATTTATGCAGCGGATGTTTTAGCTGCGTCATTCTTGTGGTGTTTAGCTGTCTTACGTTCGATAGTAAGCACTTCACCTTCTGGTCTATAGTCAATCTTTACATAGCTCATAACACTTGGAGCACCCGCCTCAACTGCTATAAGCTGACAGTTCTTTACTATCTCCATCAGCTGATCATAATCACCCTCGATGGATGTTTCACATGGACCTACATAATAGTTAAGTCCTGTGCTTCTGATATAGTCGATTACTGCATCGACTATCTTGATGAGTTCCTCATCATCCTTTGCCTTTGGCAAAACCTGAATGGCTACACTTGCGTTCATGTTTCCTCCTTGTTAATAACATTTCTCTGATTATTTGTTCACGAGAAATAAAAAAGTCTCTTTCCGGAATAACACGGAAAGAGACCTAGTTATCGCTAAATTATCCCTACGCCAGCATTATCTGGATCAGGTTTATAGGATTGGCAGTTGATTCAAACTGCCTCTCAGCCTAATTCCTTAAGCACTCCCGTGACTTCGCACATTATAGTTTTTTTGTATTCCCTTGTCAATATAGTTTTGGGCAAAATTATATATTATTTTGCAGTTAGCCTCTTGATCAGCTTGGACACCTCAACTATAGGAATAATGAGAAATGCAAGACCCAATGCAATAGCGAATTCTTTACCATCAATAAATGTGAACGAGAACAGTTTCCTCAGTACTGGCACGTAAAGAATAACTACTGTCAGTATTATAGAGAAGGCAAAGGTTGCCCAAAGTGTCTTGTTCTGGCTCTTAAGTGAGAAGAGTGACTCTGTTCTTGATCTCATATTGAAGCTGTGGAATACCTCTGTCAGAGACAGTGTGAGGAACGCCATTGTCATACCATCATTTGATGTATGGATAGCAATTGAACCTGTTTCTAGGTAATGTCCCACTCCGTAAGATACTACTGTAAGTATAGCTATGATTGCACCCTGTACTATAACATCTACTCCCAGTCCGCCTGAGAAGATACCATCTGTCTTCTTACGTGGTGGCTGCTGCATAGTTGTTGCTTCTGCTTCTTCCATTCCAAGTCCGATAGCTGGGAAGCAGTCTGTGATCAGATTGATCCACAGGAGGTGTGCCGGTTTAAGTATAGTAAAGTTCATCACAGTCGCAATGAAGATTGCTATAACCTCTGCAAGGTTAGACGACAGCAGGAACTGTATTGCCTTGCGGATATTGTCATATATTCTTCTACCTTCAGCTACAGCTGTTACTATAGTAGCGAAGTTATCATCTGTAAGAATCATATCGGCGACATTCTTGGTAACGTCTGTACCGGTTATACCCATTCCGACTCCGATATCAGCCGACTTAATAGATGGAGCATCATTTACTCCGTCACCTGTCATGGCTGTAACCTTTCCTAGATTCTGCCATGCATCTACTATCCTTACCTTATGCTCAGGTTGAACTCTGGCATATACCGAATAGTCAGTGACATGTTCATTGAAGTATTCATCCGAAAGCTCTTCCAGCTCAGCACCTGTGATAGCTTCAAATGTAATAGCATTTCCATTCTCATCCACGCCATCAAGGATACCCAGTTCCTTTGCTATAGCAACCGCTGTATCTCTGTGGTCACCTGTAATCATTACAGGTCGGATGCCTGCCTTGCGGCAGTTCTCGATAGCCACCTTAACCTCTGGTCTGATAGGATCAATCATTCCGCAGAGACCTATATATACAAGCTCTTTCTCAAGTACTGCAGGAGCGAAGTCCTTTGGCTCCTCCGAATACTTATGGTATCCAAGCGCCAGAACTCTGAGAGCTCTATCTGCCATACCCTTGTTCGCAGCTTTAATTCTGTTCATTACTTCTGAAGTCATTTCATGAACCTGACCGTCCATCATATAATGCGTACATTCAGCAAGTACACAGTCAGGAGCACCCTTTGTGAACTGAACATATCCACCCTCAGGATCCTTATGAACTGTTGTCATCATTTTACGAAGTGAATCAAATGGTGCCTCACCGATTCTTGGATATGCCTCCTTCAGCTTAGCCTTTGGCATATCATTCTTGGCAGCGTCAGTTACAAGAGCACACTCTGTAGCCTCACCTACTGCTTTATCTGTCTCCCACTCAGCATCTGAGCAAAGGGCCATTCCCAGAATAAGGATTCTTCCATCATCAGATAGATTATCATCTGGAAGGAGCTTTCCATTCTCATCCTTTTCTACTTCTACATTTCCATCTGTTACCGTCACGTGCTCAACAACCGTCATCTTGTTCTGAGTAAGTGTACCTGTCTTGTCGGAGCAAATGATTTCTGTACATCCAAGTGTCTCAACTGCCGTCAGCTTACGGATAATTGCGTGATTCTTGGACATATGAGTAACGCCAAGTGATAGAAGCACTGTTACAACTGCCGCAAGTCCCTCAGGTATAGCAGCAACTGCTAGGGAGATAGCAACCATAAATGTATTCAGGAAGAATTCACCATTCAGTCCCTGACCTGTAACCAGGTTACGTATTATATTGATTCCGAAGATAATAGCACAGATAGCAAGTACCATTATTGAAAGAATCTTTGAGAGTTCAGTCAGCTTGATTTGAAGTGGAGTTTCCTCATCCCCAGCCTGTGACAGCTGATCTGCTATTTTACCCATTTCCGTAGTCATTCCCGTTCCGGTAACAACCGCCTTGCAACGACCATACTGAACAGAGGAGCCCATGTAGACCATATTAGCTCTGTCACCTAGAGGAACATCCGTTGCACCTGCTGTATCCAGCACCTCTGCTGTTTTATCAGATGGAACAGACTCTCCTGTAAGAGCAGCCTCTTCAACCTTAAGGGAAGCAGCTTCAATGATTCTTGCATCCGCCGGAACTGCGTCACCAGCCTCCATCGTAATGATGTCTCCAGGAACAAGCTCAGAGGAATGAATAACCTTCACTTCTCCACCTCTGATAACCTTGGAGGTCGCTGCCGCTATCTCCTGAAGTGCGGCGATGGCAGACTCTGCCTTGGACTCCTGATAAACTCCCAGGATAGCATTTACTATTACAACCGTAAGAATAATAAACACATCCGCAAAGCCTTCATGTGAAAAAAATGCTGTCACCGCTGATATGATAGCCGCAATGATCAGGACTATTGTCATTGGCTCGCATATTTCTTTCAGGAATTTCTTAAATACACTTTCCTTTTCTTTCTCGACTAGTTTGTTCTGTCCATATTCCGCCAGTCTTTCAGAAGCCTCTGCCTCTGTTAGACCTTCCGGCTTTGACTTCATTTCCGTCAGAACACTTTCATAACTTTCAAGATAATACTTCATTTAATCATTCCTCTGATCTTATATTTTTTATTATTACATAGGTGTTTTATCCCCGAAAAAACACTCTATTAGAATATCATAAAAGCGGTGGAATTTATAGTAGTTTGTGTTTATAATATGGAATAAATTGATTTATCAGGAGGCAAAATGTCCTACGTAGAATTTAAGGATGTTAAGAAAATATATAAAAGCGGCGAGGTGGAAATCCCCGCTCTTTCTGGTGCCAGTTTCACTATAGAAAAAGGTGAATTCTGTGTTATAGTAGGCGCCTCGGGAGCCGGCAAAACCACTATACTCAATATTTTAGGAGGAATGGATACCCTAACCTCTGGAAATGTACTTATAGATGGTGATGATATATCTACCTATTCTAAGAAGCAGCTTACCACCTATAGACGTTTTGACGTAGGCTTTGTATTCCAGTTCTACAATCTGGTTCAGAATCTAACTGCACTGGAAAATGTCGAGCTTGCTGTTCAAATATGCAAGGATCCCCTTCCACCTGAAGAAATCCTGACTGAAGTAGGTCTGGCTGACAGACTGAAGAACTTCCCTTCCCAGCTATCTGGCGGAGAGCAGCAACGCGTAGCTATTGCACGCGCACTTGCCAAGAATCCAAAACTACTACTATGCGACGAGCCAACAGGAGCTCTGGATTATAACACTGGCAAATCAGTACTTAAAATCCTTCAGGATACCTGTCGCAAAACTGGAACCACCGTTATAGTAATCACTCACAATTCAGCCCTTACCGCAATGGCTGACAGAGTTATCACAGTCCGCAGTGGTAGAATCGAAAAAGAGTACCTGAATCCAGATCCCGTAGATATATCTGAAATAGAATGGTAATTCTCACATGCAAAAAAGAGCACTCAACAAATCCACACTGCGTGATATAAAGGGGTCATTTGGCCGATTCTTCGCGATACTAGCTATTACATTTCTCGGAGTCGGTTTTTTTTCTGGTGTAAGAATAACCACTCCCGTAATGGTACATACTATAAATGAATTATATAAGGATAATAATTTCTATGACTATCGTCTTATCTCAACTCTTGGATGGGAGGATCAGGATGTAGAAAATATCCAGCAAAAGGATAAGGTCGAGTACGCTGAAGGTGCCTTCCAATATGACGTTATCTGTCTTGATAATGATGGCAAGGATATAGTCCTAAGAGCCCACTCTATCACCGATAATATAAACGGTCTGATACTTAGAGAAGGGCGACTTCCTAGCGCTCCAAATGAGGTTCTCTTGGATAACTATAACCGAAAGGGACTCTCTTTAGGAGATACTCTGGTGCTCTCTCCATCTAATGATGATGACACACTTGAGCATTTCTCCAAAAATAAGTATACAGTTGTCGGTTTCGCCGATTCCAGTCTGTATATAAATTTTGAAAGAGGTAATACCTCTCTAGGAAATGGTATAGTGGACGGTTTTGTCTATATGACCAGAGACGCCTTTGCCGATGACATTTATACTGAAATATACGTTACTTTGGATGAGAAACATCCGATTTATTCTGATGACTATGATGATATGATGGACTCTCTTCGTCCTCAGTGGGAGGACATCACTGAAAAGACCGCTATGGACCGCTATGACAGAATATATCAGGAAGCATATGACGAGATTCAGGAGGCCAAGGAAACCTTAAAAGAGGAGTCCGAAGAAGGAGAAAAGGAGCTCGAGGATGCCAAAACTGAGCTAGATGACGCCAAGGAAGAATTAGATAATGCGAAGGAAGAAATAGATAACGGCGAAGCAGAACTTGGAAGATCCGCCGCCAAGCTAAGTAGCGCCAAATCAACTCTGGACAGCTCAAGTGCAGAACTAGACAGCGCGAAGGCGACTCTTGATGCCTCTAAGGAAGCTCTCGATCAGGGAAAGGCTGAACTAGATGCATCCATACTTAAGATTGAAGCAGGTGAGCTGGGACTCGATAGTGCCGAAGCCGGAATAGCTACAGCTGAAGCCGCCGGCCTAATGGACAAAGCAACTGCTGAGGCTTCAAGACTCGAGATAGCCGCTTCAAGGGAGGAGCTAAAAGCCGCCAGAGATAAGTATGATGCCGGTCTTGCTACATATAATGAAAACTACGCTAAATACGAAGCTGGAATGGCGGAATACGAATCAGGTCTTGCGGCCTATAATGAAGGACTCGCCGAATATAACTCCGGACTAAATGCATATAATAATGGGCTCGCAAAGCTCGAAGAGAGTAAGTCTCTATACGAGGACGGACTTGCTGAATACGAGGAGGGTCTCGCCGAATACGAAGATGGGCTCGCTGAATTTAATGAGAAAATAGCTGACGCTGAGAAAGAAATAGAAGATGCTGAACGAGATCTGGAGGATCTGGATACTCCCGACACATTCGTACTTGAGAGAAACTCTAATATCGCATACGTATGCTTCAATAGCGATTCTGATATAGTTGCACAAGTAGCCAGAATCTTCCCATTATTCTTTATTTTGGTCGCCGCCCTTGTTTGTATGACTACCATGACCAGAATGGTCGAGGAGCAACGCAGCCAAATAGGTACTCTTAAGGCTCTCGGATATAGTAATAGAGACATCATACTTAAATATTCTATTTATGCAGGAAGTGCTTCCCTGATCGGATGCATCGCGGGATATGCATCGTGTATATTCATATTTCCAGCCGTTATCTGGAATACCTACAAAATGATGTATATACTTGTTCCTCTTAAGTTTATATTTAACGCAAAGCTGGCTCTTATCGCTGTAATAGTTTCATTACTATGTTCTGTAGGAACCACACTATTATCTTGTAGGTATGAGCTTCTTGAATCCGCTGCAACTTTGATGAGACCGAAGGCACCTAAGCCTGGAAGAAGAGTCTTCCTGGAATATATACCTGCCATATGGAACAGAATGAAATTCCTGCATAAGGTTTCTATCAGGAACATTTTCAGATATAAGAGACGTTTCTTCATGATGGTAATAGGAATCAGCGGATGCACTGCTCTCGTCCTCACCGGATTCGGTATGAAGGACTCTATCGCTGGCTTCGCCGAAAGTCAATATGATAATATCCAGGTAGCAGATGCTGAATTCACATTTAATAACGGAACTACAAATACTGTTCCAGACGAGATCATAGAATCACTAAATAGTAACACCGAGGAATATACTTTTATATGCTCGGCTGCATATGACATAATTACAAGCAAAGCATCAAAGGCCGTAAATGTAATCGCGCCTGTTGGAAATCTGGACGGAAATGGCACTGACAGCTTCGACCATTTCTTTAAATTAGAAGACGCATCAGGAAACCCTCTCAGCCTGCCTGAAAATGGTGAGATTCTAATCAGTATAAGTCTGGCAGAGAGATATCATATAAATGAAGGTGATGAGATTACTCTACGAAATGATGAAATGAATGAGATAAAGGCGACGGTTTCCGGGATCTTCATTAATCACGTTTATAATTATGTGATTCTGTCACCAGATGATCTAAAGGGCGATATAAATGGAGCTTATATTAACTCTTCAGAAGGATCTGATATATATGATATCCAGCGCAGCCTGTCTGAATGTGACGACGCAGTAAATGTATCGGTTTTCAACGACTTCAAAAACAGAATGGCCAAGACTATGTCCAGCCTGGACTATATAGTTCTTATAGTAATACTTAGTGCAGCGGGACTAGCATTTGTAGTATTATATAATCTGACGAATATCAATATTACCGAGCGCATCCGCGAGATAGCCACCATTAAGGTTCTTGGCTTCTATCCAAACGAAACCTCTGCGTATGTATTCCGTGAGAATATAATACTAACTCTTATAGGTACTATTGTCGGGCTTGGACTCGGCGTACTGCTTCATAAATATGTAATGGCACAGATAATAGTTGATATGGTTTATTTTAATACTCATATTGAAACTATCAGTTATGTTTATGCTATTATACTTACATTTATATTCGCTTTAATGGTTAACCTGGTCATGCGTCGCAAGCTTTCACGGATCAACATGGCCGAATCACTAAAATCTGTGGAATAAAAAAGGAGAATACTTATGCCTTATACATTTGAAACTGATCGACTGATCATCCAGACCTCTGATACTGCACTCGATGAGAAAATGCTGAAATATTATTCTGATAACAGGGAATTCTTTGAGCAGTATGAGCCTGTGCATACAGAGAGGTACTATACTCTGGAGTTTCAGAGAAGAATCCTGGAGACTGAGGTCTCTAATATGGAGAACCTTACATCCGCATATTATTACTATGCGTTGAAGGAGAATCCTGAGCTTATAATTGGTTCCATTAGCTTTGTCCGAATCCGTAAGGAGCCATATGCTAGTACAATATTCGGTTATAATCAGCACGAGGATTACCAAGGACATGGTTATTGCACCGAAGCGTGCAAGGCTTCCATCGAACATGTGCTTAGTCTGGCGCACATCCATAGAATAGAATCAAGAGTTCTTACAGACAATGAAAAATCTATTCATATACTTGAGAATCTTGGATTTATACATGAAGGCTTTGAAACCGCCAGCATACTGATAGGCGGCAAGTTCAGAGATCATCTGAGATATGCATATATAAATGAAGATTATTAGAAAAGGGCGCCTGGATGGGCGTCCCTTAGTTTAATCTGTAGGACGCTGGTAGAAACGTCCTATTACTCTTTCTGTTTTTAATACATTTACAAAAGCCGCCTTATCTGCATCTTTGACAGCTTTTACAACTCTACTGGATTCCGAACTGGAAACAACGGAATAGACAACATTTCTCTCGCAATGCTCGTAAGAGCCCTCTCCCTCTAGAACTGTAGCTCCATGATTACTAACCTCTCTGATTGCATCGCAAACCTCTTTAGGCTTATTGGTCACTATAAATAGAGTCGCCTGCTGATATTTTCTATAAAGGAGTCTCACAATAACTGTAGATGCAAATTGGAAAATAATAGAGTATAGAGCCTTATCCCACGAGAAGAGAAGTCCAGCCATCGCGAGAATAGCAGCATTTATCATAAGAGTCACACTGAAGGAATCCACTCCTCTTTTTTCAGACAGATATATTCCCACAAAGTCCGTTCCACCGCTGGTCGCATCCATGAGTAGACACAGACTAATGGCAGAACCATTTATGAGTCCACCGAATACACTTATAAGCAGTATATCTCGGGTTATTGTATACGCCGGAATAATATCTGCGAGTACGCTGGTTAGAATGATGCACCAGCAAGATAGAAGAGTGAATTTCTTACCTATAAATTTAAAGCCGATATAGATAGGAAATGCATTTATCAGAAGATTTATAAGTGTATATGGCAGATTAATGCCTAGATATTTAATGAATATTTCCTGAATCAGAAGTGTTAGTCCACTGGCGCCGCCCGGAAGAAGACCACCTGTATGAACGAAGGTTTTGATATTGAAGGCCATTACGACTGAAGCAAAGGACACTACAAAAATACGAATAATCAAATCCGCTTTTGACCCCTTTTTCTTCTCTAATATCTTCTCCTCAATAAGCATGTGTTATCCCCCCAGTTTGCAAAGAAATCCTTTTATGTACTCTAGATTAATAGTTCTTGCCTTTCTTCCTTACAATACTTCAAAATAGATATCGTCATCACCATCTTCTATGATTTTATTCAGCTCATCTAATTTTCTTTTCCTATTGCAGTTTTATTATAGCATAGCTAAAATTCTTATTTAAACGAAAAAATAGGTCTTAGTGTTTATATATCACTAAGACCTTTAAAGCTGGGGTACTAGGATTCGAACCTAGAAATGACGGAGTCAGAGAACTGATGTAAATCTCCGCCAAGTCCCTAAAACACTACATTGATTATCCAAACACAGTAAAAAATACACTATGCGATACACTATCAAATACTATATTGTAGAAATCTATCTATCTTCTACCTATATTACTTTATCTGGATTTTGAAGTAATGACGATATAATCGGATGTATAAGTGCTGTATTGTCTATTGAATTAATCGCGCACACTTTATTACCCGCGTCTTTACTTGAAGCTCCACAATGATAAACCTTTTCACCGCTTAATCCATAGTCCAGGATAATAAAACGATCATGACAATCAGGATTAGGTTTTAACCTTAACGTCGGATATTCATTATTAAAATCTGTAACTTCCGAGGCTGTAAGCGCTCCATTTCGTCCACGCTTATTCTCAGTAAAAAGCATTACATCAACACCTGATTTTTTATGAGACAGCAAATGCAAAGTTTTAATATTCACATAATCATCTATAACATAGATACTTTTCTTTGCTTTTTTATAGATTTCTATATACGCTTTATCAGCCTCAAATTTCTGCCCTTTATATATTACATAATTTTTTATTTCCGTATCTTGAACAAAATTCTCATTTATTTTATTTATACTTTCATGTATTGCGGCAATCTGATTTTCCATCTCATCCTGTCTTGCAACAATCGACTTAGTATCAATCTCAGTTGTTTCCATTAAGAGTTTCAATTCATTCTTGGTCACAAACTGCTGGTTTTGACGAATATAATGCCTCATTTCACGAAAGGCTCTCATTATTGCAATACTTTGAGTTACTGCAATATCATTTTTAAGAACCGTTGCAAGCATATATGTACCCTGTTCTGTATATACATAAGGATTAGATCTGCTTTTACGATTAATATTTGCGGTCGCATTTTGCGACCACACCAATTCAACCTCTTCATCATTTAATTGAAACATAAAATCTTCAGGAAAACGATCAATATTACGTTTTGCCTGCTCATTAATCCTCTTTACGGTATATCCATATAGCATTGCAACATCTGTATCAAGCATTACATAATAACCACGTATGGTGTATACAAGACCATTCAGATTTCCAATAGGAATTATTTCAGCATTTTGTTTTTCTGCCATCCATTTTCCTCCAATTCAAAATTTGCGGTCGCATTCTGCGACCACAAATATAACCTAATCACCAAAAACTACATAGTCAAAAAGTATCAAACTCTATTATAGATAGAAAAAGTCTAACACACTTTATTCATTTTGTCATTGAACTTATAATACAAAGAAAAAGCCCTGTGTATTTTCACAGAGCCATCGTATCAACCTAGAATCAATGCATTATCTATGAATTAAAATACGCATTCGCAGCAGCACCTATAAAAGCACCTAACAGTTTCGCCATCTCAATTTTTAATTCCTTCATTTTTAAATCTGCCATTCTAGCACCTTTTTCTGTACAAATATATGAATTTATACCTGTCTGTTCATAAATGTTGTTACTCTGTATCAAACCGCATTCAAATAGTTCTTCCAATAAAACATCCATTTCCTCTTGGTAACAATGCAATTTTTCACAAGATAAATATCGCCTTTTATTAATAGCCTTTAGAATAATACATTTTCTGGATATTTCATCATTAACTTTGGCGGATCCAATATTATAAGGATAACGCGAGCCATAAAGAACTTTAAAATCTTTATTTTCTTTTACAATTCCTGGAATACTTTTATAGTTTAATTTAATTGTAGCCACAGAGACTCCAGATATTTGCGAAAATTCTATCAATGAAATCCATCTTTGTTCCATACTCTAAACTCCTCAAAAAAATTTGTCCATAAAGCCTGTTACTTCCATTCCCTATCTTCGTATGGTGTTGATTTATAATCTTTAGCTTGTAAAGTCTTAATCATTCGATCAAGTTTTCCTTTCCACATTCTCTTGAACCATTTGGTATGTCCAAACCACTTTACAAGAATAGGACTAATTATATAATATGTTCGAATAAACGCTCTTCCATACCAGGTTTTCGCTAGATAATAATCACGAAATCTTCTAAGAGTCCAAACCTCAGGACAATCATAAGATCCGTAAACAGCAGTAGCAATATAACACCCTCCATTTGAAAAACTATGTTCTTCAAAAATCACTATATCTTTCATTTGATATGCATGATCATATTTTTTTATTACATCACAATGTATTTTTATATCATCATAATCCTTTTTATAGAGCATTTTCGTAAGAGGTTTACCAGTTTCGAATACATAATTATAATGCAATTCCACCCCTTTCTTATAGCACTTTTCTATCAAATCTGAGTATTCATCACCAAAATAAAGTTCTAATTTTTCACCTGCACGATATGCTATCTCAATAATATTTCTTGATGTGCTATATACACTTTCATGACGAATGCTTACATCATGGTTATCCGCACGTTTCTTGATACCTCCGAACAATAATTCAGCCATTGATATTATTCTTGTTGTTATCTCAGTAAGCGCTTTTTTCTTTTCTTCTGGGGATTTTATATTTTCATTAACTAATTCATACAGTCCCCCTTCAGAATCTAAAACAGTTTGTGTCATTTGTTCGATTTCGATCATTTTAATATTTAATGTCTGATTATATAAAACATATAAATTTGCCTCCCAATCATTAGGATATGACATAACTATTTCATTATAATACTTGGAAGCCAACTCATAATTATTTGAGTTTTTTGCTCGTCTAGCAAGCTGATACAAATTATCAATTTTATCCTCATCGTCTATTTTAACAGTGCTTCCTGAAACATCCACTAATCCCTCTATCATCATTTTTTTTGCTTCTTCAACAGAATATTTTGTTCCACAAGTTTGGCATATAAACATTCCATCTTGCTTAATTAAATCTGTCCCCCCACACATATCGCATGTCAACTGTTTCATTTAGTACCCCCTCCTCTTGTAAAATATGTATCACAACTCCACATGATGGTCTTTTTGCCAAGAATCTATTCTTTCAACGTGATCTTTTGATAAAATCATCATCAAGAGAACAATCCATGCTATAACCATTACAATGAAGTTAATAATCATAGACGTTTTAAATGGAATTAATGATCCCGTTACTGCAGTAACAATACAGATAATAAATTCAACAATCAAATATAATGCCGATACAAGCATTGTTGGATAACGATTAAATACTCCTTTCGATCCAACCGGTCTATTAAATATGGTCAGCCACAAAATAAGTTGTGACACAAATGCAATAACATCGAACACAAAAGTAACCCAAATGGATTGACTATAACCGCCTGGAATTACCAAGAGCAAAAACACCGATAAGGCAAAAGCCAAAAACCATATTACACATTTTATTATCTTGGATTTTCCCATAAGCTTCATCCTCTCCTAGTACCACACTTAGGGCAGAATTTTCCAGGTCTCTCGAATGCATAACCACATTTAGGGCATGTATTTCCACACTTGTTTAACTGATGTCCACATTCATCGCAAAATTCTGCGCCCGGCAATATTTTCGCACCACATTCTTCACAGAATAAGTCTGTCACATTTTGCTGTATACCGTTCAATGCTCCTGAAAACACTGTGCCAACTGCATTTCCAACGCTTCCGCCCACTCCAGCCATCATTCCAATTCCAATTCCTGCACTGCTAAAGTTACCCGCGCCTTCATTTGCCGCCATTTTCTCAGCGACATCAAAGCCTCTTTCCTGCTGATATGTATAACCTTCGATGTTTCTCTTCTGAGCTATTCCCTGTGCTTCAATAATAGTCTTCTGCGATTCAGTTTCCTGATCTATTACACTGACTTGTTGCCTTATTTTTGCATCTGCAATATCTGCATACTGTCGATAATGTAAAGATTTAAAGTTTTCATATTGAGCCTCACCATCAGGCTTTACAATCCTCGTGACAAAAAATTTTTCTAAAGAAATACCATACTCGTCAAAATCTTTTCGGAGTATTTCTTTTATTTCATTGGAAAAATCGACCAAATGCTCATCGATCTCAAAGATATTCAATTTTTCTTTTCGAATTGTTTGAGCTATATATGTTTTAACTCTTGCCATAAGAAAAGCCCTGAAATATAAAACAAGCTTATCTCTACTTAATAAAGCCTCTGTTCCGACCAGATTAATCAGGAGTTTTAATGAGTCCGAAACTCTAAGGCTCATTTCACCACCAGCTCCAATAGATAAAGGAAACCCATATTGCGGATCAATATACTGTATTTTACTATCGGTTCCCCAAACAATAGCCATTTGTTCAACTTTATTTATAAAATAAACCTCACAATGGAATGCCGAAACTCCACCTGTAGGAATATTTATAATTTTATTAAGCAATGGTATATTCTGTGTCTCAAGAGTATATTTTCCGGAACCGAACAAATCCATTGGCTGACCATTCAGAAAAAACACAGCTTCTTGAGATTCATGAACAATCAACTGTGAATTAGTATTAAAATCTTCCGCTGGATGTTTCCAAACAAATGTAGAATTATCACCCTCATACTTAATTACTTCTGCTATAGCCATTTATTTCCCTCTTTCTTCTTTATACCCATTCCCAATCTCCAATATCACCACTTGGATTATTACAACTTTTAACAATATTTCCATTCTCGTCTCTTATAATTATTCTGTTAGATTTCAATTCGTATTTATTTATTTCTTCATAAATATCCATTAAAAAGCAATATACTAAAACTTCCCACACCCAAACGGTGTGAAATGTACTTTGAAAACTCAATAATGTAGCCAAAGAAAAAGGCATAAATACATCCTTTATGGTATAATAGAATCGACTAAAAAACCAAATACCGAAAGGAGATTTATGCCATGTCTAGTATACCACATAATGATCAAGAAGTAGAACTCTCAAATGCAATTTCTTCATTTTTTGTTTCATTTCATATAGGAAATTTACTTCGTAAATGTAACGCTGGCAAAGAAAAAGGTGTTCCTGTTATAGATATCTTCCAATATAAGCTGTGCAATGTATTTAAAAAAGCAAGCCTGTATATGCAGATCAAAACAGATTCTTTTCGTGAGTCTTTCTCTAAAAACACTTATTATCGATTCCTGAATTCCACTAAGACTAACTGGATAAGATTTACATCACTCTTATCAAAAGAGGTGGTTGATAAAGTTGAGCCACTTACTTCTTCAAATAGAGTAAATGCATTTGTTATTGATGACAGCTTATTTGAAAGAACAAGTGGAAAATGTACAGAACTGGCATCAAAGGTATTTGACCATTGTTCAATGAAATACAAAACAGGATATCGCCTCATGACTCTTGGATGGACTGATGGAAATACATTTCTTCCAATCAATAGCACTCTCCTTGCTTCATCTAAAAAGAGTAATCAGTACTGTGAAGAACGTACATTTGATGGTCGTTCCATCGCTGCTAAAAGAAGAAAGCTGGCACAAATGAAAGGCACAGAAGCCATGATGGAGCTTCTTAAAACAGCTATGTCTGCTGGACATAAAGCGGATTATGATGGATGGAGCGTATATAACATCAGTAAAACAGAAGGTATAGTGAACTATGCGTGCTATGACAGCTCTTTATCTACAGGATATGTAATTGGGACTATCCTGATATCTATTGCTGTAATGGCGGTATATCTGATTATAGGTTATGGACTGTTTAGAAGAGATGATCTAAGTTAAGGAGACGAGACAAATATGGATATCACATTAGCGATAATTGAAATAATTCTGGCACTTGGCTTTATAGCTATAAGTGGACGAATAAAAAAATATCCTTCAAATAAGTGGAGGCTACTTTATATATTTCCAGTTTTACTTACAATAATGATCATGAGTTTTATTTCATGGGATATAAGGATGATAGGTCTTTATATAGCTCCAGTTATTATGGCTCTCGGTCTTTTCTCCGAAAGTTTGAGGGTGAAAAGATGTATTGCAGGTGGAGCTGCAGCTGTAGCCCTTTTAACTCTGGTAAATATTTCGATTAATCCTGGGTATAATAGATTAGATTTATATGGAGACTTTGAAGAAGTTTTTGCTTCTATGAAGAAGCATTATATACTCACTGAGGAAAAAGGGATCGACTGGGACAAATTATATAAGGAGTATAAGCCTAAGTTTAAGGAGGCGGACAAGAAGCAGGACCTGACACAAAATTATCAAATCTGGCAACAGTATGCCCAGGAGTTTTATGATGGACATGTTGGATATATACCAGATAAACTAGATGAAAATCAGGCGTTATCAGTTATGTGTGAGTCCTACGGTAATGATTATGGACTATCCCTGATAAAACTATCTACAGGTGAATATGCAGCTGTTAATGTAGAGGGCTGTGGAATGTCTTACTCAATAAATGATAAGGATGACATTGGAGAGGTTGAATATTCTAAGATTAAGGATGAATATAAAACTGAAAATGCAGATGCAGAAAGGCTGACACTTGTAAATGCCGGTATTAAGAATGGAACTATAATAACTAAATGGGACGGAAAAGCTATAGATGACTATTTCGATGATATTCCATTTTATTACTTCCAAGTTCCAGTTAAGGAAAATGAAGAATTTTATCAGCCTATGTATGTAGCGGGGATGGGCGGAGACTCAGTTGAGATAAGCTTTCTAGATGAAAGTGGTGAGGAAAAAACAGTAACTGCACCAAAGCTTGGAGCATATGCACCAAGACTTGATAATACTATCACGAGTATCGATAAAGGTGTGAAGATGACTAACCTCACTTGGGAAAGTCTGAGTAAGGATACTGTGATGATAAGAATCTACTCAATGGCTTATGATATGAATACATATGACGGTGCGGATTATTCGGAAATGACAAATAAGTTGAGAGAAGAAGTTCTTGCCTATAAGGAGGCCGGAATCAAGAATATTGTTTTTGATCTGAGAAGTAATAGCGGAGGAAGTCCTTTCATGGTACAAGGAGTTGCACAGCTATTTGCACCAGAAGGAGAACATTCAACCTACTATTCAGCAGAGATAAATGAAGACACTGCAACCTTTGAAAGAGGGGCAGACGGAAAATATAAGATGGGTGAAGAAGCGGTAAGTTATTATGGAGAAGATCTCTGGCATGACGGTCAAATTATCCTGCTCGTAAATGCCCAGACAGTAAGTGCAGGGGATGACATGGTTTACATGATGGGGGACTTTCCAAATGTAAAGGTTATGGGAACTACTAAGTCCAATAACTCCTGTCAGGCGGTTCAGGGTATGGATATCTCAACAGGTCAATTCGCTTTTTCTGTTGTTCCGAATCTTACAGAGGATGGAGAAATTGCAATCGATACATTAACAGATCATGAGTCAAGAGTTCCATTTGATGAATATATACCTATGGATGAGGAATTAATTACAGCTATATTCGATAATGGTGAAGATTATATCTTAAAATATGCAGCTGAGAGCTTCTAAAACTCATATAAAAATAATTGAAAATAATATATTGCATTTATAATCACGTAGTTCTATAATGTAGCATGTTCAAATTAAATAAAACGATAATCACTTAGGGGAGCTTGTGTAAACGGGCTGAGAACAGACTGTATCGTCTGGACCCATAACCTGATTTGGATAATGCCAACGTAGGGATTTGCAAGATTTGTAAAATGTAGCAGATGTGCCAGGATTGGCATGTCTGCTTTTTTAATTTCAACGTAGTTTACCAGAGGGATACTCTTGGGAATAATAAAGGGAGGTATAATTATGCTAGGAAAATGTATCGAGAATGTACGAGAGACAACGCCACTTGTACACAATATCACAAACTATGTAACTGTTAATGATGTGGCAAATGTTCTTCTTGCCTGTGGTGGAAGTCCGATAATGTCAGATGAACCAGATGATGTAGTTGACATAACATCAATTTGCGGTGGTCTGAACATTAATATCGGAACTCTGAATAAGAGCAGCATCGAGGGTATGTTCCTTGCTGGAAAGAGAGCTAATGAATTAAATCATATGGTTCTTCTGGATCCTGTAGGAGCAGGTGCATCAAAGCTTCGTACTGATACTGCAGTAAAGCTTATGGACGAAATCAAGTTTACTGTTATTCGTGGAAATATATCTGAAATCAAGACTCTTGCTCTTGGAAGCGGAACTACAAAGGGGGTTGATGCTGATGTGGCAGATGCTGTTACAGATGAGACTCTCGACAGTGCGGTTAAGTTTGTTAAGGATTTTGCTAAAAAGTCTGGTTCAATAGTTGCTATCACTGGTGCTATTGACCTTGTAGCAGATGGTGATAGATGCTTTGTTATTAGAAATGGTCGTCCAGAGATGGGCAAGATTACTGGAACAGGCTGCCAGCTTTCCGGTATGATGACCGCCTTTCTTGTTGCTAATCCAGATAATCTTCTCGAGGCAGCAGCAGCTGCTGTATGTACAATGGGTCTCGCAGGTGAGATTGGTTGGGCCAATATGCAGGAGGGCGATGGTAATTCGACATATCGCAACCGTATCATTGATGCAATATTCAATATGAATGGAGCCATTCTTGATAAGGGGGCTAAGTATGAAGTGCGATAAAAAGGATTTACTGGTATATGCGGTAACTGACCGCCACTGGTTAAATGGTCGTACCCTCTATGAGGTTGTAAAAGAAAGCCTAGATGGAGGTGTTACATTTCTCCAGCTAAGAGAAAAGGATCTTGATGAAGAGAACTTTCTTAAGGAAGCTATAGAGCTAAAGGAACTATGCAAGGAATATAAGGTTCCATTTGTTATAAATGATAATGTCGATATCGCAATCAAGATGGATGCTGATGGCGTACACGTTGGCCAGAGTGATATGGAGGCGGGCGACGTTAGAGCAAAGCTTGGACCGGATAAGATAATTGGTGTATCCGCGCAGACAGTCGAGCAAGCTATACTTGCAGAACAGCGTGGGGCAGATTATCTAGGAGTAGGAGCGGTATTTCCAACGGGTTCAAAGGATGATGCAGATGATGTATCTCATGAAACTCTGAAGGCAATCTGTGAAGCAGTTTCAATCCCTGTAGTTGCTATAGGTGGTATAACTCTCGAGAATACACCTCAGCTAAAAGGTAGTGGTATCTGCGGCGTTGCTGTTATCAGTGCAATCTATGCTAAAGAGGATATACGTAAAGCCTCTGAAGACCTTAAAAAGGTTGTTGAAGAGGTTGTTAGTTAAATATAATTTGGAGTTTTAATATGATAAAAGGCGCGATATTTGATATTGACGGAGTGCTTCTTGATTCGATGATAATATGGACGGATCTAGGCGAGAGGTATCTGAGAAGTATTGGAAAAGAACCTGAAGAAGGCCTTACGGAAAAACTATTCTCTATGAGTATGGAGCAGGGGGCTGAGTACTTAAAGGATACGTATAATATTGATAAAGATACTTCTGGAATCCTAGATGATATTAATAAGATATCGGAACATTTCTATTATCACGAAGTTGAAGCTAAACCAGGAGTTGAGGAACTACTTAAGGACTTCAGAACTCGCGGAATCAAAATGGTGGCGGCTACTTCAAGTCCAAGAAGTCATGTGGAAAGAGCATTAACAAGGACTGGTTTACATAACTTTATTGATAAAATATTTACCAATAGCGAAGTTGGTGTTAGTAAGCATGAGCCTGATATCTATAATTTGGCGGCGGAATATATGGGAACGGACCCTTCAGAAACACTTGTTTTTGAGGATTCTCTATATGCTCTAAAAACTGCTAAAGCAGCGGGGTATGTAACAGTTGGTATATACGACGCCAAGGGCGAGAAGAACCAGGCGGGGCTTCTTGAAAATGCAAAGCTTTACTTAAAAAGCTACGAGGATCTAAGCGGTCTAGTGGCTATATTATAAATTAATAATGCGGCAGGTTGGGGGCACCACCTCATGTCGCTATACAAAATTAATGCAAAGAAAGAGGGAAAATCATATGTACACAGCATTAACAATCGCGGGAAGTGATTCCTGCGGAGGCGCCGGTATCCAAGCAGATATCAAGACTATGACAGCAAATGGCGTATATGCCATGAGCGCTATCACAGCACTTACTGCACAGAATACAACCGGCGTAACAGACATTATGGAAGTAACACCGGAGTTTCTAGGAAAGCAGTTAGATGCTATATTTACAGATATTTATCCGGACGCAGTTAAGACTGGAATGGTGGCATCCGTTGGACTTATCGAGACTATTGCTGAGAAGCTTACTGAGTATAAGGTAAAGAATGTAGTTATCGATCCAGTTATGGTTGCAACTAGTGGAGCCAAGCTTATAAGTGATGATGCTATCGAAACACTTAAGACTAAAATGCTTCCACTTGCTACAGTCATCACTCCAAATATTCCAGAGGCTGAGGTTCTCTCAGGAATGGATATAAAAACAGAAGAGGACATGATCCGTGCGGCAGAATTTATAAACGAAAAATACAGCTGCGCAGTTCTTCTAAAAGGAGGACACAAGGTAAATGATGCTAATGACCTTCTATATAGAGAGGGCGGATATGTATGGTTCAAGGGAAAGAGGATAGATAACCCAAATACTCATGGAACTGGATGTACATTATCTAGTGCAATAGCATCAAATCTTGCAAAGGGCGAAAGTCTTGATAAGGCAGTTCTCTATGCAAAGAATTATATATCAGGAGCTCTTGGAGCTATGCTTGATCTGGGTAAGGGCAGCGGCCCTATGAATCACGCATTTAAGATAGATGCAGATTATAGGGAGGTGCAGTAATGGGTAATCAGGAAAAAGAAGTTAAGAAGACATCGGTCCTCAGTAATAGCCTTATCTGGTTTGGAGCAGGAGTATCTATTGCTGAGATACTTACAGGTACTTATCTTGCATCTCTTGGATTTGCCAAGGGTATGGCAGCGATAGTTTTGGGCCATATAATTGGTGGGCTCATGATGTTTGCAGCTGGTATGATTGGCGGAAGAACCGGCAAAAGTGCAATGGAAACAGTAAAGATGAGTTTCGGTGAGTATGGTGGAAAATTCTTTTCACTATTAAATGTACTTCAGCTTGTAGGTTGGACAGCCATAATGATTTATGATGGTTCCCTTGCAGCAGATGGCATTTTCTCAACGGGAGCCTGGATATGGGCAATAGTAATAGGCGTGCTCATCATCCTTTGGATACTTGTAGGTATAACAAATCTAGGCAAGATAAATACAGTTGCGATGGCAGCACTATTCATCCTGAGTTTAATACTTTTCAAAGTTATATTCTTTGGGAAAGGTTCTGCAAATGCAGTACCTAGTGATGGTCTGACATTTGGCGCTGCAGTTGAGCTGAGTGTGGCTATGCCTCTTTCATGGCTGCCACTAATAAGTGACTACACTAGAGAGGCAGAGAAGCCAACCAAGGCAACTGCCGCTTCTGTAGTTGTTTATAATCTTGTAAGTATTTTCATGTATCTCATAGGTATGGGAGCGGTTATCTATACAGGAGAGTATGATATAGCATCAATCATGGTTAAGGCAGGACTTGGAATAGCAGGTCTACTTATAATCATCTTCTCAACCGTTACGACTACATTTCTTGATGCTTATTCAGCAGGTGTTTCCAGTGTATCTATATGGAAAAAGATAAATGAGAAATGGTCAGCTATAATAGTAACTGTTATAGGAACAGTTGCTGCGTGCGTATTCCCAATGGATGATATAACTGATTTCTTATATCTCATAGGTTCTGTATTTGCGCCAATGATAGCTATTCAGATTGCTGATTACTTTATTCTTAAGGCGGATTCTAAGGAAGATAAGAAGCTGAGAATAGCCAATATAATCATATGGGTTATTGGTTTTATACTCTATAGACTTCTTATGAGAGTAGATATTATTGTAGGAAATACTCTTCCAGATATGATAATAACTGTTGTCATATGTGTTGTGACAGGAAAGCTTATACTTAGGAAGAAGAACTAAGATAATGCCAGATTTGTCAGTCTTTCGAAGATAAGATCAGGTTCTATAGGTTTGCTTAGGTGTGCATTCATGCCGGCATCCAGACATTTCTGAACATCTTCATCAAAAGCATTTGCAGTTAGTGCAATTATAGGAATGGAAGCAGCGTCAGCATGGTCGCTGCTTCTTATTAATTTTGTGGCTTCGATTCCATCGACCTCTGGCATTCTGACGTCCATTAGTATAGCTAAATAGTAGCCGGCTTCGTGAGATGTAAAGAGGTCGAAAGCTAGCTTGCCGTTTTCGGCAACGTCGGCTTCGATGCCTTTTGTTTCAAGAATAGCCACTAGTATCTCAGCATTGATGGATACATCTTCCGCTACGAGGACTCTTTTTCCTGAGAGAATATCATCCGTAGCTTCGGCATTTGCTAGATTATAATCTGTATCAGAATATGTTACGCTATCTTTTTCAGATTTTTTAAATGTAATAGTAAGAGTGAAGGTTGTTCCCACACCCTTTTCGCTCTGGACTTCAATCTGTCCGCCCATCATTTCTACAATGCTCTTTGTTATTGGCATTCCAAGACCAGTGCTTCCATATTTGCTTCAATATCTCTTGTTATCCTTCTCCATTCATTAAGAATCTCAGAATAATTCCTTCCAAGTCTGTCTATACTCTTGATTACAATCTGATCTCCACACTTTAATCTTTTAATAAGTTTACGATATTCCGTCCTGTCAAAATCCTTCCCAGACATCTTATCTATATAAATGTTCTTTTCTGCAATTCCAAGTTCACGCATGGCAGCTATCTGTCGTTCAGGATTATGATCCTTTGTTGAAACACGAACATATGCATATTGTTTCATAGTATATTGCCTCCTTTCCATATCATTAACGATATATAGAAAGTAGACAACGTGTTGTTTCATATTAAATTTTTAAGATTTCGTGTACTTAAAATAAGTCCATTTTGAACATTATAACACTTTATGTACTTAAAATGTACTTACGCATATTTTTTATGCAAATTTAGTATATGAGGTACATATTCATGGAAAAAGATAAGCATTTAGGGCTTAGAATAGATTCGAGTGTGTGAAAGTTTTTCTGTAAATGAGATATCCTAAGATAATAGACGAGCT
>CAMKQB010000004.1 GCA_946414825.1 uncultured Lachnospiraceae bacterium | reverse complement strand
GTAAAGGAACTAAGAAAAGAGAATAAGGAACTCAAGGAAGAAGTGAATACTCTTCAAAATGAAGTGGGTAAGAATGAGGCGGAGCTTGCAGAGCTTCAAAGTCTTAGAGATTTATATGAACTTGATGAGCTGTATCCTGATTATAAGAAAACTGTAGCCAGAGTATTTTCGGTTAATTCCTCTGGCTGGTTTAACGAATTCTACATTGATAAAGGTCTTAATGATGGTATATATGAGGGCTGTAATGTACTATGTGACGACGGTCTTCTGGGAATAATAGTTGAATCCTATGATGACTATGCCAAGGTAAGAGCCATAATTGATGACAGAGCAAATGTAACCGGAGAGATAGGAAGCTCAGGTTATTTATGTACAGTTGAAGGCAGCCTTCAGACAATGGATAATGGATATCTCCTTGCTACAGATATAGATAAGAACGCTGTAATCAACGAAGGTGATAAGGTTATCACCTCAAATGTTTCAGATAGATATTTATATGGTATAACAATAGGCTATGTTACAAGCATTGAGCAGGATTCTAACAATCTTACTCAGACAGCCCACATAACACCAACGGTTAATTTTACTGATATCAAGGATGTTATGGTTATTCTTGATCGTAAACAGGAAGTGAACTATTAATGCGTAGAATAGTTACAATATTAATACTTATCTTAATATCATTTCTACTTCAAACAGCGGCATTTTCATTCGAAAACATATCAGGTATGGCTCCAAATCTTATGCTCATACTGACTATGTCCTTCGGAATAATGCGTGGTAGAAAGGAAGGACTGCTAACAGGCTTTGTCTGTGGTTTCCTTTACGACATATTCTTTGGCACTATGATTGGGCCATTTATGTTCCTCTTTATGATAATTGGATACTCTAATGGCGCCTTCCATAAGGAATTTCTTATGGAAGATATTATGATGCCGGTATTTATTATTATTGTAGATGAGATTATTTTTAATACAGTTATCTATGTAGTTCAATTCCTTCTGCGTAACAGAACTAATCTGTTTTTCTTTGTGAGACATGTCTTTATGCCACAAATACTATGCACAGTAATTGCAACTATTATCATTTATAGATTCTATGTAAGACTTAATAAATATATAAAGAAGAAGGACGGCGAAAATGAGATTGCTTAAAGATTTTCTTCTTTCATTTAAGGAGATAGCACTGGATTATTTAAAGAGCAGAGTGTTCCCGGTAACACTCATTCTTATTGTGCTTTTTATCGCTCTTATAAATAGACTATTTACACTTCAGATAGAGCAGGGTGAACAGTTCAGTGAAAGCTTTGAGGTTAAATCAGAGAAAACACTGACAGTCAATTCTATCAGAGGAAATATATATGATGTAAATGGCAATCTCCTTGCCTATAATAACATTTCCTATACTCTTACCTTCGGAAACGACACAATTCTGCCTGAAGAAGCAAAGAAGAAGAATCTGTCTGATAATAAGCTCAAGAATATGATTATATATAACACTATCAATATCCTTGAGAATAATGGAGACAAAATAGATGCTGATTTCAGAATCAAGTACGTAAACGGTAAATATTCCTATAAGGTTGAGGGACAGGTCCTCAGAAACTTCCTAAAGGATGTATATGCCGCCGATACAGTTGATGATCTGACAGAAGAACAGTCGGAGGCTACACCGGAGGAGGTTGTTAAATATCTCCGAAAGACCTTTGAAATAGGCGATGAATATGATGATGAAATGGCTATGAAAATACTAGCCTGCAGATATAACCTGTGGCTGAACAGATTCCAGCAATATGTTCCTGTTGAGATAGCTCACAATATCTCAGAAAAGAGCAGGGCCACAATAACTGAGAATAAGGATAATCTGCTTGGCATGGACATCATGGTTGAGTCCAGCAGAGTATATAATGATGCCAAGTATTTCTCCCATATAATTGGATATGTAGGAAAAGCTTCTCAGGACGATATCGATTCCTTAAACGGTGAGCTGGGGGAGAAGAAGTATAACAGCACCGATGTTGTTGGTAAAGCCGGAATCGAAAGAGTATATGAGACAGATCTTCACGGTACAGATGGTCAGCAGGTTCTATATGTAGATAATCTTGGTAAGGTTCTTGAAGTAACCAGCGATACACCTTCAATTGCCGGAAATGATATATATCTGACAATTGATAGCGACCTTCAGAAGTACTGCTATGACATGCTTGAGAAGGAAATAGCATCAATACTGATGTCTAAGATATATAACGTTGCCTATACACCTGATGATGATAAAGATCACCTTATAGCAATAACAGATGTTTATGCCGCATTTTTCAGTAATAATCAGTTACATCTGAATCAGATGAATGATGCTGATGCAACCGAACTGGAACAGCATATATATACTACCTTTAACGACAGACAGTCTGTGACTCTTACAACAGTTGAGGGGCTGCTTACTGATAATCCAGTAGAGCTTAAAAATCTGGATCATGAATATAAGGATTACTGTGAGTACATCTGCGAGATGCTCAGCAAGAAGGGGATTTATGACTTAGGTAAGGTTAATCAGAATTCCAAAGAATTCCTTGCTTATACAAATGATGAAACAAGTCTTCAGGATTTCATTAGATACCTTATAGGTATTGAAGCCATTGATGTTACTTCAATAGAAGAGGATGATAAGTACTACGATTCAAATGAAATATATAACATGCTTATTGATTATATCATTGAAGAACTTCATGATGACGAAGACTTCAATAACCGTGTTATTAAAAATATGATTAGAGAAGGTTCTATCTCTGGATATGATGTAATAAACCTTCTTTATGATCAGGGTGTACTAAAGGAAGAAGGGGATGCAGAATATTCCGCCTTCCAAAGTGGTGCTATGTCACCATATGGCTTTATTATGGCAAAGCTCACATCTCTGGAGATTACACCTGCTATGCTGGCGCTTACTCCTTGCTCCGGAGCAGTAGTTGTTACTGATGTTAACACTGGAGAGATAAGAGCCATGGTCAGCTATCCAAGCTACGATAATAACTATCTGACCAATTCCGTTGATGAAGACTACTACGATATGCTCCTTGAAGATACAACATCTCCACTGTATAACAGAGCGACAATGATGCGAACCGCTCCCGGTTCCACATTTAAACCAATCTCTGCTATAACCGGTGTACAGGAAGGTGTCCTGGGTATAGATGAATATATAACTGACCTTGGTGTCTTCGAAGAGGTTTATACAAAACCTAAATGCTGGATCTATAGAGATTATAGAATGACACATGGTTCTATTAATATCCCTACGGCTATTGATATATCATGTAACTATTTCTTCTTTACAGTTGGTTACAGACTGGCTACCAGATCCGGGAAATATATAGATGATGAAGGTCTGGCAAGCCTTAAGAAATATGCCGCTGAGTTTGGTCTTACAGAAAAATCAGGTGTTGAGATAGAAGAGATAGAACCACATTTCTCATCAAACGATGCTGTTACAAGTGCCATCGGACAGGGTACTCATGCCTATGCTCCGGTGCAGTTATCGAGATATGTTACCACCCTTGCTAATAGTGGAACCTGTTATAATCTGTCCCTTATGAATAAAATAACTGACTATGAGGGAAACATAGTCAGGACGTCAAATCATACAATAGCAAATCAGGTTTCAATAGATAATTCTCTTTGGAATCAGGTACATAACGGTATGAGACTGGTTGTTACTGACGACCTTTCTAAGAACAAGCTTCTTAATTCAATAAATGTACAGGTTGCAGGTAAAACCGGTACCGCCCAGGAAGGAGAGGACCGGCCGGCACATGCGCTATTTATATCCTATGCGCCATATACAGCCCCTGAAGTATCTGTAACTACTGTAATACCAAATGGTTATTCCTCTGCAAATGCTGCAGATCTAACAGGCTTTATATATGCCTATATGTATGACAAAGAAGCACTTAATGATGCTTCCTTCACGGAAGATAACGGAGAAGTAGGAGATTAATCCATACTATGTTTAAGAAATACAATATAAAATATTATAATTTCATATTGTTCTTTTTACTGCTGGCTATAATGATAATCGGAGTATATGTCATCGACAGCGTTAATGAAGAATATACCCTTAAGCAAACCGTGGGTGTTATTCTTGCGGTTATCATAATGATAGTTCTGTCATTTATTGATTATCATTTTATAATCAAGTTCTATGTACCTCTGTATATAGTCTGTAATGTACTTCTACTCCTTGTTCTTGTTGCCGGTTCAACCGTTAATAATGCTACAAGATGGTTTACTATAGCAGGTATTACATTCCAGCCATCAGAGCTGGGAAAAACGCTTCTGATCATATTCTTTGCTACTTATTTGAGTAAGCTTATGGACTCAGAAAAGGTTAGTACATTTGGTGGAATAGCAGGCTTTGCAATATTCTGGGTTGTCCCTGTAATGCTTATTTATCAGGAGCCGGACCTGTCAACACTGATTTGTATATCCCTGGTACTTCTGGCCATGTTTTATTTATCAGGTCTTAGCTACAAGATAATAGGAATAGCACTTCTGATACTTATTCCTACATTTAGCGTATTTATCTGGTACATTCAAAAGCCTGACCAGAAGCTTCTCTATGAACACCAGGTTAAGCGAATAATGTCCTTTATCTATCCATCCGAATATGAAGATGAGACTATGCAGCAGGAAAATTCTGTAATGGCAATAGGTTCCGGACAGCTTATGGGTAAAGGAATCAAAAAGGATAAAAACGAATCTAATACAAGTGATACGAACCTCATTTCCGAGCAGCAGACAGACTTTATTTTTTCCGCTGTAGGTGAATCCTTTGGATTCTTCGGAAGTGTAATAATTATTGGAATTATTCTACTTATAGTGTTACAATGTATAAGGACTGGACGGAGGGCACGAGATGACGTCGGCTTCCTTATTGCAACCGGCATGGGATGCCTGGTTGGATTTCAGTCATTTATAAATATCGGAGTAGCAACCAGACTATTGCCTAATACTGGAATTCCGCTTCCATTTATCAGTTATGGACTGACATCACTTATAAGTCTGGCTATTGGTATGGGGATAGTACTTAATATCAGTTTACAAAAGAGGAAATACTAGATTCGGGGGATAAACAATGAATATTGCATTAATTGCACATGATCCTAAAAAGAAACTCATGCAGAACTTCTGTATAGCATATAGAGGTATCTTAGAACGTCATGATGTTTATTCTACAGAGACAACAGGACGACTTGTTGAAGAAGCTTCTGGACTAAGTATCCACAAGTTTTTGGCAGGTCATTTGGGAGGAGTGGAACAGATTGCTACTCAGATTGAAAGTAATCAGATAGATATGGTTATTTTCCTTAGAGAGAATAGCATGAGCCAGCCTCATAATAACGACTTTCACTATATATCCACTCTATGTGATGTATATAATATTCCACTTGCATCAAATCTCGCTACCGCTGAGCTTCTTATCAAAGCTCTTGAGCGAGGCGACCTGGATTGGCGTTCACTATACAAAAATTAGAGGTTTGAAATGGGTAAGGCCGTAATATATTACTTAATATTAATTATACTCGCTGTTCTTAGCGTCGGTTTCTTCATAAATAAAAATATGAAGTTCGAAGACGCCTATGACAGTGAAACTATAAACGAAATACAGGTCAGTTCATCCATGCCAATGTATGAACCTGGCGGATATCAGTCCGTATATGCAGTTATCCCTAATGGCGAAGACGTAAATGCCGATCAATTTAAGGATGATACATATGCGGTTCTTCTTGTTGATAACGAAGAACGAATTCCGATAGTTTCTTATAATTCTCTTAGAAGAATATATCCTGCCAGTACAACCAAGCTTATGACAGCACTTGTAGTATGTGATGCTTTATATGCCGGTCAGTTTGGTCTCGAGGATGAAATAACAATTGATCACGACCCCAATATCACAGAAGAGGGTGCATTAAAAAGTGAGATTAAGCCTGGCTGTACTATAACCGTTAGAAATCTTTTATATGGTTTACTTATGAAATCTTATAATGATTATGCCGTTATACTCGCCGAGCTTGTAGCCGGTAATCAGGCTTCCTTCTGTGACTTAATGAATCAGAAAGCCTTAGAAATAGGTGCCACAGGATCACATTTTGCTAATCCTCATGGTCTTCACGATGATAATCATTATATAACCGCATATGATATGTATCTGATACTTCAGGAGGCTGAAAAGTACGACATCATAAGAGAGATTGATTCATATGACAATTTCAGCTATACATATACTGATGCAGAAGGAGTTGTTTGCGAGGATGATATCACTCCTACAAATATGTTCCTGGCCGGAAATCGTGCACTTCCATCAAATATTACTATCAATTCATGGAAGACAGGTACAACAGAGCTTGCTGGTAACATTCTAGCTATGAACGTTACTATCGATGACAAGGAATATTCAATGTTTGTAGCAGATGCAGTATCACCAGATGATCTATATGATAAATATGGTCTATTATTTAACCTGACTAAGTAAGGAAAGATAATGAGTAAGAAGAATAGCAACATTATAAAACTGAATAGAAGAGCGAGATTTAACTCTACTATAATAATCTTTGCTATTATTCTGATATATGTAGTAGCTAGTATTATTATATCCATTTCAAAGGAGCCTATAACCACCTACAAGGTTGGTTCAAGTAATATTAATAATAATATTACCTGTACAGGAATAGCTCTTAGAAACGAAATAGAGATCTCCTCCTCAAAATCTGGATATATGATCTACTTCGTACATGATGGCGATAAAACCAAGAAGAATTCTGCAGTCTGTACTGTTGATGAAACCGGAAATGTTATCACCGCTATTAAGGAAGCAGGCGAAAGTGATGAGGGAAATGAGCTCTTCACTGATGCTGACTATGCACATATCAGATCTACTATAGATACTTATAAATCTTCATATTCTGATGTCACATTTTCCAATATATATAACTTCAAGTCAGATATAGAGAGTAAGGTTATGGAGCTTTCCAGCGAAGTAATGATGCAGCAAATAAATGCTGGTGGTGCTTCTGTCAGCTCCACTCTTCAGACCATCAAAGCAACTGAGAGTGGAGTTATCACTTATTACACTGATGGATATGAGAAGAAAACTCCTGAAACGCTTTCAGAAGACGACTTCAATCAGGAAAATTATAAGAAAAATTCTCTCAAGTCCGGTGATATTCTTGATTCTGGATCCACTGTATTCAAGATAGTTTCAGATGAAAACTGGAATATAGTTTGCCAGATCACCAAGGAACAGGCCAAGGCCCTTTCCGAGGAGGAGAGAGTAAGATTTACTATAAATAATTCTCCAAATGAGGTTACATCCACATTTAGCCTGATTGAAAAGGATAAATCCACATTTCTGGTTTTACCACTGTCAAAATATATGGTCGACTATATAGATGAGAGATTCCTGAATGTTGAGATTATTCTTAATAAATTTGAAGGACTTAAGATTCCAAATTCATCCCTTATAGATAAGGAAGTATATAAGATACCAAAGTCTTATGTTCCAGAAAATGAGAAATCCTCTACTAAGACCGTGAAGGTTATTAGATACGAAAAAGATAAAAAGAATGCAAAGGATGTTAAAACAAAAACACCTCTTGATACTGCTACAATAAATGATGCAACACTGCTTGATGCTTCCCTTCAGGATGCTACACCAATAAATGCAACTGAAACCGATACAAAGGTTATACCTACTCCGGAAGGAGAGGGAAGAAACAAGAAAGTTGAGCTGATTGTATATAAAACCGATGAACAGTATTATTATGTAGATAAAGATGCTTTCTATGATACTGATCAGATATATACAAATGTTGGTGATAATACAATTCCTGTAATGTCTCTGGAAACAGCAAGTCTTAAGGGGGTTTACCTGGCAAACACAGGTGTTGCAAACTTTATTGAGGTAACAATAGTTAAGACTCAGGACGAATTTACAATAGTTAAAAATGACGAAAACCTGAAAGAGTTTGATAACATTGTTCTAGATGCAGAGCAGGTTAGAGATAATCAATCATTATATTAGAAATAGAGGTTTTATTATGAGCGAAACAATCCAGGAAAGATATAAGGAAGTAAGAGAAAAGATAGATGAGACCTGCAAACGCGTAGGCCGGGATCCATCTGAAGTTACTCTTATTGCAGTTAGTAAAACTAAGCCACTTAGTGATATCGAGAAGCTTATTGAAATTAATGTAAATGATTTCGGAGAGAATAGACCACAGGAGCTTAAGGAGAAGTTTGAAGCCGTATCTACTCCAGTTAGATTCCATCAAATAGGTCATCTACAGACTAATAAGGTTAAATATATAATCAATAAAGCAGTTCTTATTCATTCCGTTGATTCAATGAAGCTTGCTCTTATGATTGAGAAGGAAGCCGCGAAGAGAGACCTTCATGTAGATGTTCTAATAGAAGTAAACTATGCTGAGGAAGAGTCAAAATTTGGCGTTAAAAAGGAAGAAGCTCTGCAGCTTATAAAGGACATTTCCAGTTCTTTTAGACACATTCATATAAAGGGACTTATGACAATTGCTCCTTTTGTTGATGATCCGGAAGAGAACCGTCCTATATTCAAAGGCATGCATGAATTATTACTTGACATAAAATCTGAAAACATAGATAATGTTGATATGTCCATTCTCTCTATGGGTATGACAAATGACTATATAGTAGCTATTGAAGAAGGCGCTACAATGGTCAGAGTTGGTACAGCGATATTTGGAGAGAGAGCATAAGTTAATACGATTGGAGATTAGCGATTTATGGCTGGTGGAAAGAGATTTCTAGACTACTTCAAAATTAATGATGATGAAGACGATTACGATGAAGATGATGATTACATCTTCGATGAGGATGAATATCTTGAATACGAGGAACCAATAAGGAAGAAGACTAAGGCTCCTGCAGCAAAACCTGCACCTGCTCCTAAGGCTTCAAGAAGCTCCTACACAGCTCCTCCTAGAGAGTCCAAGAGATTCAACACTTCAACTGCTACAGATAAATTAGTATCCTTTGATGGTGGAGACAGAAGACCAAAGGCTCCAAAATCCTCAGAGGTATATGTTATTAAACCGCAAGAATTTGACGATGCACAAACAGTTGCAGATTTTCTAAAACGCGGACAGGCTATTGTAATCAATATGGAAGGTTTGCAGTTAGAACCCGCACAGAGAATTATAGATTTCATTGGTGGAGCTTGTTATGGTATGGAGGGGGAGCTGAAAGCAATTTCAGCATCTATATTTATAGCTGTTCCTAATAGTATAGAGGTTTCTGGTGATTTAAGAGAAGAGATACTGAATTCTAACTTTTCACCTATACTTGGGAATTAATATCTGAATCTATATAGTTCAGAAGGGGGTTTAGTTATAGAATGTTAACACCACTTGATATTCAACAGAAGAAATTCAAGGGCGGTTTGGGGTATGATAAAAAGGATGTTCAGGCATTCTTCGATGAGGTTTCAAAGAGCTATGGCGAGCTCTATAAGTCGAATGCAGAACTAAAGGAAAAGGTTATCACACTTACAGATACTGTTCAGCATTATAAAGCTACTGAAAACGAGCTTAACAAGAAGCTTCTTATTACTGATAAGAATATAGAAGAATCTAAATCAAATGCTGAAAAGAACGCGAAAGCAATCGAGCTTGAGGCTATGAGCAGAGGTAATGATATTATCAAAGAGGCTCAGGCCAAGAAAGAACGACTTGATGAAGAAATACTTGAGTTGACCGCTAAATATGCTGAATATAAGGCTAATTTTAATAGCCTTATTAGAAAACTGCGTAGAACACTTGACGATAATGATTTTGATCCAAATGCTGCTAATACAGTTGCTGCATCTGGATATCATAAAAACGAGGAGAATACCGAAACAAGCTTCTTTGATATATCAGGAGCTGGTGGTTCAGATTCTTCAAACAGCTCTGGTGGTTTTGGTAGTGGTAGTAGTAGCGGCGGTACCAAACTCAGTATGGCTAATAAGCAAAGTAATTCATCTAATGTATATGGTTCCACCCTTGGTGGTGATGGCATAGATCCATTTAGCGATATTACATTTATGGATGATTAGTAGGAGGAATCTAATGTCATTTGAAAGATCATTACCTATAAGCTTTGAGGGTAATAAAATCTATGACATAGTTTACTCGGATAACTTCGATGGTTTAGACACATATTTTAAATCATATAATGCTGAGAATGCTAGGAAACTATGCATAGTCTCAGACTCTAAAGTGGCATCCTTATATATGGATGCTATTTTAGATATAGCGAAGAAATCCTTTGGCAAGGTGGTAAGCTATGTTTTTCCAGAGGGTGAAGAAAGTAAGAATCTGGATACCGTAAAGAACCTTTACATTAAACTGATAGAGGAGCATTTCGATCGTAAGGATCTGCTGCTTGCATTAGGCGGTGGCGTAACGGGAGATATGTGCGGCTATACAGCGGCCACTTACCTTAGAGGTATAAACTTTATCCAGGTACCAACCAGTCTGCTGGCAGACGTTGACTCCAGTATTGGTGGTAAAACAGGAGTTGATTTTGAGCAGTATAAGAATATGGTTGGAGCCTTCCATATGCCAAGGCTTGTTTATATCAATCTTTCAACTCTTAAGACGCTGGATACAAGACAGTTCTACTCAGGAATGGGTGAAGTAATCAAGTCTGCACTCATTAAGGATAAGGACTTTTATAATGAAATAAAGGCCGGAATCAAAGGAATTCAGGAGCTTTCTGACGAAAGCCTGCTGGATACCATATATAAATGCAATATAGTAAAGAAGCATGTAGTAGAAGAGGATCCTCATGAAACTAAGGGTGAGAGAGCACTTCTTAATTATGGCCACACCCTGGGACATGCCCTGGAAAAGTATATGAACTTTTCATTTCTACACGGAGAATGTGTGTCTATAGGATGCATTATGGCAGCCTATATATCAAGAGATAAAGGGCTTCTTACAGATACTGAGGTAAGTGACATAGACGTGCTTATATCTGATCATTTTAATCTACCTAGTATACCTGCTGATGTAAATATTGATGAGATTGTCAGCTTCACACATAATGACAAAAAGGCAGATGGACAAACCATTAAGTTTATCCTACTGGATGGTATTGGAAATGCCATTATAAGAACTGATGTATCTGACTCTGATATGAAAAATGCGTTTTTAGAATATATGAATAAACACTAATAAAGGACCAAGCTTGTGATGAGTAGTAAGACTAATCGTAATGTTCTAAATAGCTACATTATACCTGTTATTTTCATAATATTGCTTGTAGTTATAGATCAATTAACTAAATTCATAGTAATTTCCCGTATGACTCTTCAAAAAGATGAGATACCGGTTATAGGGAATGCTATAGTGCTGCACTATATAAGAAATTCCGGTGCTGCCTGGGGTTCATTTTCTAATAAAACCATATTCTTGATCATCATTTCAATCATACTAATTATTTTTCTAGGGATTATATATAAGAATATTGCTAATCTAAACAAATTTACGCCTATAAAGATATGTATTATATTTATAATAGGTGGAGCCATCGGCAATCTTATTGACAGAATAAGACTGGGCTATGTAATAGATTTTATCTATGCTAAGTTCATTGATTTCCCGGTTTTTAATTTTGCCGATATTTGTGTAACTGTATGTATGTTTGTTATATTATTTCTTTGTATATTCAAGTATGATTCAGATGATCTGGATACAATACTTGGATCTGATAAGAAAAAGAAATTAAATGCAGACGAATCCGAAGAAGTATCTGAAAAAATATCTGAGGAAGAATCAAAACAGGTAGAGCAGGAAGAGGATGAAAGATAATATATTAGAGCTTATCCCACAAGAAGATGACTACGGTCTTAGAATAGATAAATATATATCCCGCGAAAAGCAGGACCTATCCCGTTCATTTATATCGAAACTGGCGTCTGATAATAGAATAATAGTTAGAAACGCCTCCTCTGAAAAGACGGTTAAGGCTTCCTACAGTCTAAGACCTGGCGATATTATAAATATTGACCTTCCAGAGCCTGAGAAGCTTGAAATCGCACCTGAAAATATCCCAATAAATATTGTATATGACGACGAGGATGTAATAGTCGTAGATAAGCCACAAGGCATGGTGGTTCATCCTGCAGCCGGTAATTATACCGGTACACTTGTTAATGCTCTTATGTACCACTATGGAGATAAGCTGTCCACTATAAATGGAGTAGAGAGACCGGGTATTGTACATAGGATAGATAAGGATACAAGCGGCCTTCTTGTTATATGCAAGAACGATCTGGCTCATCAGAGCCTGGCAAAGCAGTTCTCTGAGCATTCCATAAATAGAATATACAGCTGCATAGTTTATAATCATTTCGATATATCTAAAATGGAGCCAAGCGATCTGCCGGATATCGGAGAATATACATTAACGGTAAATAAACCGATTAATAGAGCCAAGACTGACAGGAAGAAAATGGCCATTGACCCAGGTGGCAAAAGGGCTGTAACGCATATCTATCTAAATGAGAATTTAAAAGAAAACTACGCCTTTATTAAATGTAAGCTGGAGACCGGAAGAACTCATCAGATAAGGGTTCATTTATCCAGTATAAATCATCCACTGCTTGGTGACCCTGTATATGGTCCAAAAAAATGTCCATATAATCTAAGTGGTCAGGTGCTTCATGCAGGAAAACTAGGCTTCGTACACCCAAGAACCAATGAATATATAGAGTTTAATAGTCCGCTGCCGGAGTATTTCACTAAACTCCTTAAGGTATTATCAAATAATTCTACTGATAAATAGGTTAATTATGAATATAGAAGAAGCAAAAGCATTAATAGATACAGATTTTAAGGGGATTCACAGTCCCGGTAATGTTCGACTAAATAATGAAGGGCAGGTGCCTCTGGTCCAGGTTGAGGGATTTCTCGATATGCCATTTATAAAGCATGGCTTTACCACTAGATTAGGTGGAATGAGTAAAGGCATATATGAGTCCTTTAATATGGGGCTTCATTTAGATGATAATCCGGAAGACGTAATGGAAAACTATAAACGTCTGGGAAATAGTCTGGGAATTGATTACACTCGTATATCGGCGCCAAATCAGGTCCATAAGACAAATATCCTGGTGGTAACAGAGGAAGACGCCGGCGACGGTATATCAAGGGAGCTTAGTCATTCTGAAATCGATGCACAGATCACAAACGTTAAAAATGTTCCGCTTATTGTATATTCTGCTGACTGCGTTCCCATACTTCTGGCAGATCCCATAAGCAGGGTAATAGGAAGTGTCCACGCCGGTTGGCGGGGAACAGTTGATGCAATAGCGGCAAAAACTGTAGAAAAAATGTGCGAAGTATATGGATGTCTTCCGGAAAATATTCATGCAGTAATAGGTCCTTCAATCGGTCCAGATAATTACGAGGTGGATGAGTCAGTAATAAAACGTATAGTTGAGTGTCCATATCTCGATACCACAAATGGTAACGTATCATTTGAAGCCCTACAAAACGACGATTTTAAGTACTTTATCTATTCAGGCAGTGTTCCCGGGGAGGGCGTCCCTGAAAACTATAAGGGTATTAAACAGACTAGAAGGGGAGCTCCTTACGAGATTTTCCGAACTGTAAAGATAAGAGACAGATATATGTTGAATCTCTGGAACCTAAATGAGCTGATCCTTGTAAATGCAGGGCTTAGGTCCAGAAATATATATCAAACCAAGCTATGCACCATGAAATATCATGATATCTTCTTCTCACATAGGTTTACAAATGGCAGAAGAGGACTAAATGCAGGAGTTATTGTTATCAAATAATAGATTCGGCTAAGGAAAACAACATGAAACAGGATATAATTATTATACTTGCATCCGGCTCACCACGCAGAAGAGAGCTTCTGCAACAGGCAGGTCTGGAATTCGAAGTAATAGTAAGTGAAACAGAAGAAAACACTGATAAAACAAAGCCTGAAGAGTGTGTACAGGAATTATCTGAACAGAAGTGCTCAGCTGTTACCCGGGAGTTTCTTTACAAGTTACCAGATAATTTGGGTACATTAATCGATTTGCGGTCCGGAGGTATACTCATAGTTGGTGCAGACACCGTAGTATCAATAGATGGTAAAATCCTTGGAAAGCCTGCAAATGCAAAAGCTGCACTTAAGATGCTGATGGAGCTGTCTGGTAGAACACATGAAGTATATACAGGCGTAAGCTGCAAAGTACTGAAATATAACACATTCACCGAAAGTCTGATAGAAGTGGATAGCTTCCGGTTCTATTCAGAAACAAAGGTTAATATGTATAACTTCGATGAATATGAGGCTCTGGACTATATAGCGACAGGCGAACCAATGGATAAGGCTGGTGCATATGGAATTCAGGGCATCGGAGCAAGACTCGTTAAATCAATCGAGGGAGATTATAATAATGTAGTTGGTTTCCCTCTTGGAGAATTCGTTAAAGAACTAGCCGATAGAGACTATATTAGCTTTGATTAAAATAACTAAAGTCTTAATTTGATTTAAATAAATAAAGTCATAAAAGGTAGAAATTCATTAATTTTCTACCTTTTTTTGATTTGTTGCGCTTATGTTATACTTTCTATGATATGATTCAATAGTAACGTAGGTGAATATATATAATTATGGAGGTTTATATGGATATCATACTACTAAATGAATGTGATAAAGACGTAAAGAATCTATTTGTTAGATTTGTTCCAAAGGATTATCTGGGACTTATGGAAGATGATTCTTCCATATTACTAGGGGCGATTGATACAGATGAAGATGGCAGTGAGCCTATTGGAATAGCCATTGTTATAATTGATGATGGAGATTTCATAATAAAATGGATGTGGATAGATCCAGAGCTTAGACTACAGGGAGCAGGAGAAAAACTACTGGAATCATGCTTTGATATAGCATTAATGAATGAAATAAATACCATTTATGCTCATGTTCCTGTTCTGGAAACAAATGATATCAAAGAAAGTGATATGACTGAATTCTTTTATAACAATTCCTTTAATTATGTTGAAACAAAAGAAATTGATGAAATAGATTATTATGTACTTTCAGCAGATACAGACATTTATAAAAATATGGAAAACGATATGCTGAATGATGAAGTTAACAAAAATAGAATTGACAAGGCTTATAAGAAATTTCCTAAGAATTTTGTTCAGAGCGATGTTGAATACTACAGCGGAGTTAAGATAGAGGATTAAAAGGAGAAAAATTATGGCACCAAAACCAAGAAATAATAAATTAATCAGAGGAAGTTATGATTCATTAACTGAAGAAGAGAAGAAGAAGGCAGTAAAGTTAAATTCAGATTATTTCTTTTTCTATCCTCTACAGCTAAAGCCTGCTCAGTTTAAGATGAAGGCGGAATACACAAAAAAGAAGGATAGTCAGCTTATAGCAGCTAGAAATACTGCAAGAACTGCTCTTAAAGAAGAGCTGACTATAAATGATTTTAAGGAGAATAATCTTAAAACCAGCCAGTTTATGATTAACGGCAGTGCGCTCCTTGAAAAGGACTGGAGATTATTTAAGAAGGCGTCTCCTGAGATGCTTTGGGTTAAAAAGAGTCTTGCAGCCCTTAATAATATTCTAGAGGAAGGTTTTGGAAATTATATAAATGACCAGGGTCTTTTTGATGCTGAGGGATATATAGAACGTATAAATAAGGCATATCAGGAATTCTTTGATGCAGCTGAAAATTATCTAAGCAGCAGAAATCCATCTAGTACTGCTGGTAAAAGAAGATATAGAAGAGTAGCTGAGCTACTTAATACAGCGAGACAGTCTAAAATAGACAATTACAACCTCTTTACCTCAATAAAGGATGGCGCAGTTGAATTTGATAATATTACTCCAGAGAAGAAGAATAGCCTAAATGCCTATAATATAGTAAATGAGGTTAACTCTAACGAAGCAGATCCAGATACAGTGGTTTGGCAGAATGAAGGTAATTCAACTGATGTATATAGATTAAAGCTTAAGGGCGAAGATCAGAACTTCTATTATCTTAAGGAGAATCTTCCTTTCCTTAACTATAACCTGGAAGGCTTTATTACACGCCGTCTTAGACAGCTTGAAGCCAGCAAGGCTAACAGACAGTCTAATCCGAAGATGGAAGAGCAGCGTTTAAAGAAGGTTTCTGTTGAGGACTATGATAATGGTATAAACTTCTTAAATGCCTTTAAAAACGCTCTTACGCAAGCGGGAGTGGCTAATAAACAAAAGGTTGCTGATAAGCTTGTAAAATATTTGGGACATGATTTTGATAAGATATTTAAGGAATTCGAACTTTATAATAAAGCCGCTGATTATCCGGCTGTTCAGGAAGAAAAATCTCTGGATGAGCTTATAGCTACTAGTCAGGGAATTGAGAAACAGGCATATCTTTTTAGAAAACAAATGCTTGAAGATGAGGGAAATTATATTCCAGGAGCTAAGGCAGCAGAAGTTATCCAGAAGACAAATGCAGTTGATTGGTTAAAAAAGAAATTAAAGCTAAAAGATAATGAAGATACAGTTCTACTAAATGCACTTCAAGGGCTTTCAGATAAAGAGGTTGAAAATATATTCAGATATACCCTTGGTAAAGAAGTAGAACTCTATGGACAGATGAATGAGACGGTAGAGCAGAAGGGCGAAGATAAGGTTGCTATCAATAATACAGCAACTGCCAGAGTGGCTGAGCACCTGGGATTTGACGATGTTATCACGAAGTCTAAGACTTCTCTGGTTAAGTTTAAGAGAAGAGATGGTACAGAGGTTAATCAATTATGTACTATCTGTGAAGAGGCTCCTGGAGACGAGTTTATAGACCTTATGAAACAGGCAGAACGAGACAATGTTAAGATAGTTTACTCTCCAGAAGCTATCAGAAATCTTATGCGTCTGCAGGCTATAGATACACTATGCTTCCAGAAAGATAGACATGGTCGAAACTTCAAGTGTTTAAATGAGAAGGATCCTGTAACTGGTAATATTATTATCAAGTCTATCAAAGCTTATGATAATGATATGTCATTCGATGCTTGTTCCCTTGAAACAGGCTTTAAAGAAATGGAAGATGGTATACCTAGGGTTCCACAAAGAAACCAGTTCCTTCCGGCTATGAATATGGTAATCAAGAAGGATTCAGCTCTATATAAACATGTGTTTGGAAATTATTTTGGTATTGATGTCATCAGTCCGCCAAAAGAAATGGCGCCAGAGCCAACAGTAAGATTTGGCAGAGCTCTAATAAATATTAAACCAGATTTTATTAATAGAGTATTGACATATACCTGGGATATGCGTGAATATAAAGTCGATACGCCTGAAGAATTAAAGTGGAATTATAGTATAAATGATATTAAGCTTAGAGATGGACTTGATCCTAAGGTAAAAGAAGATATAATTAATGAAATTAAGTCAGGAAAATATCCTAATATTAAATATGATGAAAATGATATAAATAGTACTTTAGCTGATTATGCTGCTCATAAGTTTTCTGATTTATCAAATCAGATAAGAGATATTTGGTTTAATCCAAAACCTGTGCGTCTGCAAATGGCTGAAGAATATAATAAGAATCATCCGGATAAACATGCACATGAATCTCAGTACTATTTTAAAAACAATCTAAGTCCGGCTGATAAGAAAAAACTAAACTCTTTAATGACGGAATTAAAGCGGCTGCATAGTGCATATAATTTTGATGAAGTTTATAATAGAGATATATCCTTAGTGGGAGCATATCCATTTTTGGATGCTTTTGTTAAAACATCTACATATGTATATGACCGAATGTATGGAGATACTTTAGAGAACAGAGCACTCTATCAGGCAAAGGATGATGAAACATATAATGCTATTAAGAGTCTGATTAATAAAAATGGTGATCTGGAGATCCCATCAATGCTGCATTATGATAATGAAGCATATGAAAGATTATGTCAGTCTATTCATGATTTTGAAGATCCAAATTCTGCAATAGTTAATAAGCTTAAGAAGATTGGTCTAAGCGACGAAAAGATAAATGCAATTGCTACGCGAAATAAAGAAATGAAGGCTAAGATAGATAAGGCGAATATAAAAGCTCAGGCATTTTATAAGGCTGCCGGCTGGACAACACATCCAAAGAATTCATTCTTTCTTAATAAAGAAGACTATAAAAATATTGAAAATCTTACAGATTTTGCTATAGATCCGGGTAATACATATCTTGCAATAGATAATGAAAATTATCTGGCAGGACAGACCTTTAAAATGAAGGTTGGAAATGAGATAAAAAATGTTAAATATACGGAACTAATGAATGAAAATGAGATTCTTAAGGCTCAGGATCATAACGAGTATATTAAAAATGATGAAAAGCGTTGGAAATATACAGCAGAAGAAAAGCAGAATAAGAAATATGATGTAAGTAATACAGATGTTAAGCTTATAACAGCAATTGATGCTAAATACTATGTAAATGCTTGTATTGATGATGCAATCTATAATGTGGCTCATAATGATTTTGATACAAAAGAAAAGCTTATGGAAGGCTTCAAAGAAATACTGTTTACACAAAGAATGCGTACAAATAAGCCATTGAATATTGATTCTGTAAAAAAATTTATGGAAAAAGATTCAAACCTTAGAACTGCATTTAATAATGAATTAAATAGCCCAGAAGGCAAAATATTCATGAAAAACTTAAATTCAATGCTTGAAAATGATTTTAATAACCGTGGTTATAAAAAACTAACTGATAAGAACTTAGAAAAGAGCAAAAAGAAAATCTTTGATAAATCATTAGATGACATCTTTGATAAGTTAAAAGCACCTGGTGCCGATAAAAATGCGATAGTAGAGGGTATGGCTAAGGATTGCAAGAATATGAAAGACTTTGCAAAGAAATTTGATGTAGATATTGATCCAGAGACAGCTTTGCAGCAGTTTATCCAGAAGAATCCTGGTGTGCTTACACAGGAACAGATAAACAAGATTATGAATGCAATAAAACCTCAGCAGGCTCAAGTAAATGTAAATAATAACGGACCAGCTTTTGGACATTAAAGTTTTAATTTAACTACCTGTAATAAAAACTTATAATAAAGATAATACCATGAGTTTGAAAAAACTTGTGGTATTATTTTTTTTGAAATAAAGAAAAAACAAGGTATTAAAAAGTTAAAAAAACGGCTAAAAATAAAGGGAAAAGGGGTTGAAAAGGGATAAGAATAGTGGTATACTACAAATAAATATTTATTCGTGAAACCATAGTTTTGCGAAAATAAAGCAGTGCAAACATACGAGAGAAGTGCTTCGTGCGTGCTTGCACGCTAAGAAGTGCTTTCTGTCGTATGTTTATACGGGCGTCAGCCCGGTATCGCCAAACATAAGGCTGCCTTTGCAGCCGACCGGCGAACTTGTTCGACAGGTTTGGCGATTGGCAATGCTTTATAAACATTCAGCGATTGTCAGGTCTCATAGTTTGGCGATTGCACTGCTTTAGTCTACCGAATTTACATTTACTCAACATAAAACTCTAAACAAACTAAATTATAAAATAATTAATTAACGAGGTACCCAACATGTCCGAATCCTACGCAAAACAACTATCCAAAAAACAAATCCTGGAACTTCGTTCCATACTATCAGATCTACCACCATTTGTTAAAGACTTCATGCGTTCCATCGAAACTACAACTCAGCCACGTACTCGTATTGCTTATGCTCATGACATAAAATATTTCTTCGAATTCCTTCAATCAGAAAACCCATTCCTTAAAAAGAAAGAATTATACGAAATAACTTATGACGACATAAATAAGCTACAGGCCCGTGATATCGAGGAATACCTTGATTATTTATCATATTATGTACGAAATGGACGTGAATATACCAATGATAATGCCTCAAAAAAGCGAAAACTTGTGGGTTTAAGGGCATTTTTTAAGTACCTCTATATAAATGATTGTATCACACAAAATGTTACAGAAAAGGTAAAAACCCCTAAAATAAAGGAAAAAGCCATAACCCGTATGGAAGCCAATGAAACAGCGGATTTCCTGGATACAGTTGAGTATGGAAATAACCTGACAAAACGTCAGCAAAAGTTCCATGAACGTGATAAAACCAGAGATTTAGCGCTTCTCACACTTATGTTAAGCACCGGATTACGTGTTTCTGAGACTGTTGGACTTAATATAGATGACGTAGATTTCGATAATTCAAGAGTAAAAGTTACCAGAAAAGGTGGTAATGAGGCCTTTGTATACTTTTCTGATGAAGCAACTGACTACATACAGGACTATCTAAAGGAAAGAGAAAAAATAGTACCTGTAGGCGGGCATGAGGATGCACGCTTCCTCTCCTCTCAAAGAGAACGTATATCAGTCCGTACTGTTGAAAATATGGTTAAAAAGTACGCCAGAGTCACCACTCCTCTTAAAAAGATAACTCCACATAAGCTTCGGAGCACTTATGGTACAGCACTTTATCAGGAAACCGGTGATATTTACCTCGTAGCCGACGTACTCGGTCACAAGGATGTTAATACAACTCGTAAGCACTATGCAGACATCGATCAAGAAAGAAAACGTGGCGCCAGAAACAAGGTTACGCTTAGAGAAAATATATCAAAAGATACATCTATCGCTGAAAAATTTACTTCAGATGATGAATAATATTCATATTATTTACCATAATTATATTATGTAAACTAACATATATATTATTATATGTCAATGAGATTTTTTCGTCCCATTGACATTTTTTTATTACCCATTTGGATTCTGACTCATACTTTTAATCATATTTATAGTTTCAATATCATCATCCGTCATTTTGATATTTGCCCTATATTCCTGACCATCAACTGATGTAAATTTAACTTCCATAACTGAACCTGCAGTTATACCTTTATTTGCGACTGACTTGAGAAACATACCAAACTTAGGATGTTGTTCTTTGAACTTTCCAAGCCTACCAGCAAATTGCATCATTAACATCGGATTCATCGCACTACCCTCTTCACTTAAGCTATGGCTTCATCTATTGATTTAGCGAACTGATCTGCACAAGATGTACCACGCATACCACATTCATTTCCGCGAAGAATATCAGCTATTTCGGCTGCATTCTTACCCTCAACCAGCTTTCCTATAGCCTTAAGATTACCATTACATCCGCGTGTAAAGCTGACATTATGAAGATTGTTATTATCGTCTATATCATATTCGATATTTATTGAACATACTCCTGAAGGTGTAAAACTAACGTGTTTCATATTTACTTCTCCTTTATAATATAATCCTTTGTTTTCTTCATCACATCTCTTAAATTTGCTATATTTGTATCTACATCCTCACATTCCAGAGAATGATTACAATCAGGATATGAATATAGCAAAATACCTTTATCAGCGGCCATCTTTTTTACCTTATCAACATCTGACCACGGATCAGCATCTCCAATAAATGCAATTATATCACTATCTGGATAGATAAGGGTCTGTTCTACCGGAGTATACCATATTTGCCTGACATTTATTCCTTTTTCTTTTACATACTTAGCTAATGTAAATGTTCCAATACTTTTACCAATAAAAAGCACATCTTCATAATCCTCAAAATTAACATCCTTGAGCTGTGTTTCAACATCAAAATAAGCTATGTCTGCAGCCTTTTGCATCATAGCTATATTTCCTTTAACCTTTTCAGGTAGTTTACTATATTCAATATCTATTATATCATAGCCTAAACCCTTAACTAGTTTACTCGAATAATATAGTAAAGGTTTATCCTTATGGTATCCCATTCCTGGAAAAACCACAGCCAGTTTGCTCATTATTAATTCTCCATCTTGAGAAAATCCTCTAGCAGCATAGGCTTCGCGTAATAATAACCCTGGAAGCTCTTAACCCGGTATTTTTTGAGAATATTCTTCATTCCTTCTGTCTCAATACCCTCAACACATACACGAGCTCCAAATGTAGAAGCTACATTTACGAAATTCTCTATAAGTTCTCTTTCTTTCCTATCCTCTTCTATCTTCATAACGAAGCTCCTGTCGATCTTTATAACATCAAATGGAAGGTTCTTAACTAGACCAACAGACGAGAAACCAGTACCAAAATCATCAAGAGCCATTTGAACTCCATGACCTCTTAAATTAACAACAATATTCTTTAGAAGACCCATATCCAGCAGTCTGCAGCGTTCTGTTACTTCAAGGCATAGGTGTTCAGGTGGGAATCCTACCTCTTCAATGGTACTAAGTACCATATCTACAAAATCCGGTTTTTCCAGCTGTGTATATGAAAGATTAACATTTATTACAAAGTCAGGTCTCTGCTCTAATATTTTTTTTGAATCTAAAAGAGCCTTCTTTAGTATCCATTTACCAAGCTCCGGGAATAGAGGATCCCTCTCTAGTAATGGAATAAAATGGTCCGGAGGTACCAGTCCATACTTTTCATCCTTCCATCTAAGCAGAGCCTCAGCACCAATAACTTTCTCAGTCATAGAATCAACCACCGGCTGATATACAAGGAAGAAGCCCTTATATTCCTGCATAATTGATCCTCTTATAGCATGGAACTTCTCCAGTCTGAGTCTATTATCATCATTCAGATCATTATAGAATTCAACCATATCTCCCTGTCTACGAATCTTGCTTTCTCCATAAGCAAAATTCACACATGAATATACAGTCTCATAATCAACATCAAAGTTATTTACATCGAGACAACCTGCATTTAGATCAATAACAATATGCTTATCATCAATATCTATTCCTTTTCTAAAATGATGTCTAAGCATATTATATCTTCTTGTAGCTTCTTTTGTGTCAAAGGAATAAGTGATTACAGCAAACTTGGTTCCATCTAATCTATAGACCGAACCCGTATTACCTACATATTCATATAAATATCTGGAAAATGCCTGAAGTATTTTATTACCAAAATGATAACCGTACACTTCGTTGAATTCTGAGAATTTTGATATTCCAACAATACCAAAAACCATCTCTTTATGATTTTTCATATTATATGCAAGATCCTCGAGTAATCCATATTGATTACGAAGACCCGTTAGAGAATCTATATGAGTTTGAATTCCATGATTACGGATAACCCCCACAAAATAATTAAGTTCTTTATTAGCATCTAATAAAACTGTCCCTCTGCAGGTGCATACATCATACTCTCCATCTGCCTTTTTAGCACGGTACTGCATGTCATGACCTTCTGAATTTCCATTAAAGATAGCCTCGATTCCTTTATGATAAACCGTTCTATCTTCTTCATGTATTCTATCTTCCCAGATATCACCGGCATCATACATATAGGTATCAGGTAAATCAAAAGAAACAACAGCCGCTTTAGACCATCTGGATATATCGTATTTCATATCACAAATATATACATAGGTGCCTTCTGCAACAATAGAAAAAGCCTCAAAAAGAGCATCGAGTTCCCTCTTTCTCTCTTCTGGAAAGGCTTTTAATTTCTCAGATTGAATTGTAAGTAACTCCGCATCTACCATATGCAACCCCAAATTATAAATGAAAAACACCCCTAATAATCATTCAAGTTAATTATACCTATAATTAACCTAAAATACAACAAAGTGTTTTCCAAAAGCACATAAAAATAAGTTCTAAGCGGATTTATCACGAATATGTATATCTAGCTGATTATATGGTATCTCAATATTATTCTTTCTAAATTCCTTAAGTATTCTCTCATTAATATCTCTTTTGACACTTAAATAATCTGTTACATTTAGTATCATAAGTGCGCCTATTTTTACCCCACTGTCAGATAGTTCATCTACAAATATCTGGGTGGTATCATGATCTATCCTGTCTTCACCATCCAAAATGCCCTGAACAACTTCTCTTATCTTATCTATATCTGCGTCATAAGAAACATTTACATTAATAACAAGTACTCTTTTTTCATTACCAAACTTATTGATTACGGCATTGTTAGTTAGCTGAGAATTAGGAATCTTAATAGTTTCACCGTATATAGTTCTAATGGTTGTATAGTATATCTCAATTATTTCTACAACCCCCTCAACATTCGCATTTGGGATAACTATATAGTCCCCCTTCTTGAATGGTCTGATCATAAGAAGCAGGACTCCACCGGCAAAGTTCGATAGAGCTCCTTGCATAGCAAGAGATATTCCTACACCAGCGGATGCAATAAGTGCAGCAATTGATGTAACAGCTACGATATTAAGCTGAGTAATAATAGTAAAAACAAGAAATACAAGAATCAGGTACTTTATAAGACTAAGTACAAAATGGCTGGCAATAGGATCAACGTCATGCTTATCAAGCCTTCTCTGAATCCTGGCAATAATCATCTTCAGAATCTTATGTGCTATAATATAAAGAATAATAGCAAGTACTATCTTAATCAAAAAATCAAGAATACTAAGCCCTTTATCATTAATAAACTGAGATAAATCATCAAAGGTAAATATCTGATTATTCTCTAGGATAGATATCATATAATACCTCATTTCTATAAAACTAATTATCAAATGTATAACAACAAACTATATCTACATTAAGCCTTTTAAAACCTCTAATATATAGTTCCAGGTTCTTTCTACGCTTTCTATACTAAGTCTTTCTTTAGGTGTATGAATATCATATATATCAGGACCAAAGGAAACTGCGTCCAGTCCTTCTATTTCATCTACAAAAAGTCCACATTCTACACCGGCATGTATAGCCTCAACAATCATTGGTCTCCCAAACATTTCTTCGTATTTAGTAGTCATAATTTCGCGAAGCTCTGACTCCTGCTTATATTCCCAGGCAGGATATTCTCCCTCAAGAGTCATACTACCACCAACAGATTTAACAATAGTTTCAAGCTCATCTATAAGCTCCTGTTTTTCTGAATTAACACTACTTCTTACACTAAAGCTAAGAGTTATTTCTTCTTTAGAAGTTTCCATTATCCCCAGGTTTAAGGAGGTTTGCACCAGTCCATCTATATCATCGCTCATTTTGATAACTCCGTTAGGAAGACTGCTATAAGCCATGATAAATGACAGGTTATTTGATTCATCCAGAGGATATATATCTAAGTCATTATCTATCTTTTCAAGAGTGATACTAATATCAGGATCTGTCTCTTTATATTCCTTACAAATCTTAGAGCTTATCTCGTCTAGAATTTTCCGCAGCTCCTCTTCTCTCTTAGATATAATAGTCGCCTCTGCTTTAACTGGTATAGCATTATCCTTTAGACCACCTCTAACAGTAATTATTCTCATACTATCATCTGCATAGAATATACCACTAAGAATTCTACTAAGAAGTATATCAGCATTTGCTCTACCCTTATTAATTTCAACGCCTGAATGTCCACCTACAAGACCCGAAACGATTATTTTAAAGCGTTCTCCCTGGGCTCCTCTCCTAAGAACAGGGAAATGCAATGTAGCCGTAGCGCCTCCAGCGCAGGAGACCAGCAGATGTCCTTCATCTTCAGAATCAATATTAAGAAGCTTCTTACCCTTAAGAGGACTTTTATCAATAGCCTTGGCACCAAGCATTCCTATTTCTTCATCTACTGTAAATACACATTCAAGATTTGGATGAACTATATCATCACTATCTAAGAGTGCAAGCATATAAGCAACAGCTATACCATCATCTCCACCAAGAGTTGTCCCTTCTGCCTTTACAAAGCCATCCTCTATGTAAAGCCTTAGTCCCTCACAGGAGAAGTCAAAATCAGAAGTATCCTCCTTCTCATTTACCATATCTATATGTCCCTGGAGAATAACTGTCTTATCATCAGTTACGCTTTTAGTATTTAAGCTTTCTGATTCAGAGTTTTGAGGATATGCATCTTTGAATATAATTACATTATTACTATCATCCTGAATATATTTAAGATGCTTCCTCTTAGCAATACTTACTACATAATCACTAATAAGTTTTGTATTTCCTGACCCATGTGGTATAGCACATATTTCCTCAAAAAAATCAAATACCCTTTTAGGCTGAAGTTCTGCAAGTAATCCCATTTTGTATCCTCGTTTATATGATATTCTTAGTATATTTTATAAATCGTATTTTTTAAGCGAATCCTCTAGCTTACTAATATAATCCAGATTTCTGTTAACACTTCCACTTAAGTTGTCATATTTCTTATCAAACTGTGCCATCTTCTTTGCGTTTTCAAAATCTAATCTGGCTAAGCTATCTTGAATAGCTATATAAGACTCATCCTTTTCAAATAAAGTCTTTATATATCGTTTCCCTTCAAGCTCAGCAAAGTATTTCTTGAAGGCCTTGTCATCCTTATCAAAATTAAGCGTACCATCAAATAGCTTTCCGAGATCAATGCTTGGCAGTATATCAATTATCTCTGCATCTGAATAATTCTCTATATCCTTTATATAGCTCTTCTGACTAAGTTCTATAACAATAAACCTACGTATTCCCATATCATATAAAGGCTTAATAGGCGTATTATCCTTGATACCGCCATCAATATATAGTTTTCCTTCTAACTCTACAGGAGCATAAATAACAGGAAGGGAGCTGGTTGCAAGAATAGCGGACTTAACGTAATCAGGAGATTTATCATTTATGCAGAAATACTCCACCTCATAATTTTTATAGGTCTCCTCTGTTGACGTAGTCCATAGAAGCTTCATTTCTTCATCAGTTATCTGCTGACTAGTTTTGATATTATCAGGACATTTAGAACCTGTCATATATATCTTAATTGCATCTTTAAGAAAATCGTAATTAAGATATTTATCTATCAGCTTCCTGGTTTCATCTCTAGAGAAATGGTTATCACCGGCACTAAGAGAATTAGGATCAATATTAAAAAGAACTTCAAAATTTATTTCATTCCAGGCTTCTTCCATCTGCTTTATGGCATAGTCCAAGCCCCCTTCAGCCAGACCCTCTGCAAAAAGTACAGCATTTATGCCACCTATTGATGAACCTGAAACAGCAACGATATCCTTTAAAAGACCGGCTTCGGCAAGAGCTTTCAGAATACCAACCTGATATATGCCTTTACCGCCTCCACCGGACAAAACAAGACCTGTATCACACCCCATACCTTAGTCTCCTTTATTTTTCCAAATACTTTTTGTTTTTTATGAAATCAATTATATCAAACTCTGAGGAAGTATCACTAAGGAATATAGTTCCAACATCTTCTCCATTAAGAAGATTATATATTATCTCCATATCAGAGGATTCAAGAATAGCTGTATCAGCCCCCGCATGACTAGCTATCTGAGCTGCAGCAATCTTTGTATACATACCACCTGTACCGTATCTGGTAACAGTTCCCTTAGCCATATCCTTCAGAGAATCATCTATTTTTTCTACTACAGATATTCTCTTCGCATGCTTGTTTTTTCTAGGATCATCAGTATAGAAACCATCTATATCTGTAAGCAGAATGAGCATATCGGCACCTATCAGTGTAGAAACTATTGCTGAAAGAGTATCATTATCCCCAAATTCAATTTCTTCAGTAGCAACTGTATCATTTTCATTTACGATAGGAATGATATCCAGATCAAGCAGCTGCTTAAGTGTATTCTGAGCATTTATTCTTCTCTCGTCTGAGGTAATAACGTCAAAGGTAAGAAGTACCTGGGCCGCTTTATGATTATATTCCATAAAGAGCTTCTGATAAAGCATCATAAGCTCGCCCTGTCCAAGTGCTGCACAGGCCTGAATCATTGATAGAACCTCTGGTCGTTTACTAAGACCAAGTATTCTTCTACCAACTGATACAGCACCAGAAGATACAAGAACTACATCCTTACCCTGATTCTTTATATCACTTATAAGTCTGATCATCTTCTCAATTTTTACAAAATCAAGCTCTCCTGTTTCCTGATGAACAAGGGAGGAGGATCCCACCTTAATAACTATTCTATTTTTTTCTTTTAGTGTTTCTCTGATATCCATTTTTCCTCTTTACTTTAAAAGCATTCTCCTTATAAATATTTTGATGATTCATAATCTATATAACATCTTATAAGATCATCAGTAATATATGTAGCAACAGCTTCTGCTGCCTTTATTCCATCTGCCGCCGCTGATGTAATACCACCAGCATAACCGGCTCCTTCGCCCGTGGGGATAAGACCCGGAAAATCCAGAGCCATCATATCTTCCCCTCTATCAATTCTGACAGGAGAACTGGTTCTGGACTCAACTGCGGATAAGACTGTATCATCCCTGTCATAACCTTCTATTCTAGTACCAAAATATCCCATAGATTCAAGTATTGAATCAGTTATATATTCCGGAAAAATATTTCTAAGATTGGCAAAGGTCCATTTTCCTTTTATCTCAGGCTTTATTTCGCCAAGTTCTGTACTGGAGCGGTCTTCTTTTAAGTCCTTATATAGCTGAACAGGAACAGTGCCCTTAGATACCTCAAAAGCCTTTTTCTCCAGCCTCTGCTGATAATATATACCCTCCAGCGGTTTTTCCACTGACCCATTATAATCTTCTGGAGTGATACTTACAACTATTGCTGAATTAGAATTTTCACCAGCTCTTCCACTGTAACTCATACCATTTATAACTGTCGCTCCTTCTTCTGTCGAAGAATTCACTACATAGCCTCCAGGACACATACAGAAGGAAAATACACTTCTATCCCTTTCTGTATGATATACGAGCTTATAATCAGCCGTAGGAAGATTGTCACCATACATGTCCTTATAATCTTTACCATACATAGCCTGATTGATCATTTCACTCTTATGCTCAACTCTAACACCTACAGCAAATGGTTTAGGAGAAAAATTAAGACTCCTTTCATATAGCATTTCATAAGTATCTCTAGCACTATGACCAATAGCAAGAATAACAGAATGAGTTAATATATCATATTCTCCACTTGGAGAATCGATTATGAGTTTATATATAGGAAGCTCAGATTCATAACCAAAAGTATTAATAGCAGCTTCATGCTGTAGATCAATCAGTTTATTCTCAAATCTAACTTCACCGCCAAGTCTCTCAATCTCCAGCCTCATATTTGTCATTACTGTTCTAAGAACATCTGTTCCGATATGCGGTTTAGCTTTATATGCAACGGATTCGTCAGCTCCAAACCTAACAAAGGTTTCAAGTACTTCTTTAAAATAGCCACCCTTATCTTTGTTGCCGGTATTCAGCTTGCCATCGGAAAAGGTCCCTGCTCCGCCTTCCCCAAAGCATACATTAGAATCCTTCAGAAGCTTTCCATTATTCCAAAACTCTTCAACATCCTGAGATCTTTCTTCAACAGCTTTTCCTCTTTCAAGAACTATAGGTCTAAAGCCTGCCTGGCTTAGTTTAATTGCAGAATAATAACCAGCCGGACCAGCACCAATTATGACTGGGCGAAACTCTGGCATCTCCTCTAAGGCTTCTCTGATTTCGGTATTAAGAATGTGAGGAAAGGTGTATTTTTTGTCATTTGTTAACATAACATTCTTATTGTTAACAGATTTCATTATTTTGGATTCGTTATCTACAAAAACCCCCAACGACAACTGATAATGTATGTCATCGTGATGTCTTGAATCTAAGGATTCCTTAATTATCTTATAGGAATTTATATTTTTTACTCTAAGATTCTTATATATAACAGATAAAATATCCGCTTCATTATAATTAAGATGCATTTTTATATTATTTATCTTAATCATATTTACCTCTACTCCACTGAAATACCAGCTAAATAACCTGAAATGAAGGCATAAGTCAGATTGTATCCGCCACATTTACCTAGCACATCTGTGGCTTCGCCTATTGCATATATTCCAGATCCTATTGTCTTGTCCGAATCTATTTCCATACTATATGGATCAATTATCGAAACTACTATTCCACCTGCAGACGCCTGTGACTGATCAAAATCATTTATAGACTTTATACCCACTGACCACTCAGTTATCTCCTGATATAGACCTCTGATACCAGTTTCTGTAATATCCTTTAGGCATAGCTTAAAATCAGGATTACCATAAAACTTTTGAATAAAATACTCCCCAAGCTTATCGTTTATATAACCGTTTAAGAATAGATCTAATCTACGCTCAGGAAATCTGGCCTTAATATCGTTAAACTCTGCCGCAAAATCATTTTCAGACTTTTTAGGCATTAAATTAACAGTTATCTTATCGCCTGGTTTCATATAGTAAGACATATTAAATGTAACTATACCACTAAATCCATAATCAGTTATCTGAAGCTCTCCCAGCTCTGTATGACCCTTTATACTGATTCTTGCCTGCGCCCTAACCCCTGCAAGAGAAGTCATATCTTCTATTGTTTTTACGGATGTAAGACCGCTTGAAAATGTATTATAAGGTATTCCCAGGCTGTCAAAAAGCGGATAAATGCCTTCAGAATCAATAGCGCCAAGCTTCGGACTGGAGAGACCTCCTGTAGCTATTATGACATTTCTGGCATATATTTTGTCGTTAAGTATATCCTCATCAGTCTTAGTAGAAACGTTAACAGCATAATAATTTTCTATTTTTTCGATAAACTCCGCTTTTGTCCTTAATCTAAATGTAACTCCAAGATTCTTAGCAGTATCCGTAAGGGCCCAAACCACTGTGGAAGCCTGCATACTTGCCGGATAATAATATCCATTCTTACTAACAGACTGAACCCCAAGATTCCTGAAATAATCCAGAATAAAGCTTCTCTGTCTCTTGCCAGTAAGCTTATATAAGGAATCATAAACCTTGTCTACAAAATCATTTTCGTAGTAGGTATCCTCTTCCCAATCATCATTTGTCAGGTTACATCTGCCATTTCCTGTAGCGTATAGCTTCATTCCGGGCTTTCTATTTTTATCCACAACTACGCAAGAAAGCCCCCTACGGGAGCTTTCGATTGCAGCAACAAGTCCTGATGCACCTGCGCCAATTATTAAGTTATCTACTAATAAACTATTATTCAATAGTTACACCTTCCTTATTATCATCAGGGAACATTGTAACAAATGTCTTACCAGGGTTCATCTTAAGGAGTTCTCCGTCCTGTGTATAATACTGAGTAACACCATACTCACCCATTTCAGCGCCTCTTACGCTTGTATCACCAAGATAGTCAAGGGATGGATAATCAAGGAAGCTGGCTGTATTCTTCTTCTCCCACTTAATAGGGATAACCTTGCCGTCTGAGATGTAATATCCTTCGCCCTCACCATTAAGAGGAATATCTATACAACCACTAGGGTCACCAGATATAAAGTTATGAGGTGCATACTGAATAATAACATTCTTGAATGCAAGCTGATTTCCAGTATTCTCATCTATCTGAGGACCGCCTGCCTCAAATCTCTTATAAAGCTTTGTTGACTCATCATACTCAAATGAAGGAGCAAGTCCACCTGTAAATGTTGTAGTGATCTTCTTTGCATCGCTACCACCTTCTGGTTCCTTATCTTCCATATTGAAGTAGAACATCTTCTTATAAGATGCACACTTTGTTGAATCAAAATCGTGTGATGCTAACTGATTTACAATCTTCTCACCAGATGTATATCCTGTATGCTCTAAAGCCTTACCAGGTCTGCTTACTCTGAAGCCGGCAGCTGCATCTTGATCATTAAGATCCATATGATCAAGATCTGTTATCGTATCGAAGTCATTTCCGGCATATAGAGAATAGCCCCAATGTACGAAATAAGCATCAAACTCCATAGCCTTTCTGTCGAAGTAATGTCTAGCACTTCTAACAGGTCCTAACTGCTCGATATCCTCATAATTAGAGAATACACAGAGAAGTCTGGTAACGCTCTTTCCTTCTTCAAGCATCTCGAAGATTACGTCAGCCTGTTCAACACCTGACTGAGGAAGAGCCTCATATATATTATTGATAGTAATTGCAATAGGTCTCTTTTCATTCTGCTCAGGAGTTACCCACTCCCCTGTCAGATCACTCTGAACCATTCCATCCTTAGTAAGTGCAACATCACTTCCATCATCAAGCATAGAAGAATCGGTAAGCGTTACACTATAACTGGTATCATCAGTCTCTGCCTCCTTCTTGCCACATCCAGCTAAAGAACCAAGAACGAACACAGATGATAACATTATTGCAAGTATTTTCTTCTTATTCATAATTTCTGGTATATCCTTTCATATTTAAGATTTCATTTTGCAAGCTTTCCATTTTTACTCTATCAGCTTCATCTATATGGTCATAACCAAATAAATGAAGGCAGCTGTGAGCAACAAGGAATGCTATTTCTCTTTTATCGCTATGCCCATATTCCTTCGCTTGAGAAGCAACCTTTTCAAGAGAAATTACTATATCTCCCAACAGTAGCTCGCCAGTTTCCGGATTGAAATAATCCTGCGGATACTTTTCAGCATAAGATAAATCATTAGGCTCATCAAAATCCACCATAGGGAAGGACAAGACGTCCGTAGGTTTATCTATTCCTCTCTCTGACAGATTGATATCATGTATCATATCATTATCAGTGAGAATCACTGAAACCTCACATTCATATGGACATTTCAGATAATCAATTGAAGCCTCGATAACATCTTCAATGATCTTATCGTATTCTTTTGGATATTCAATATCTGATTCATTTAAAATGACAATATTCAATATGATACCCCTTCGAAAAAACAAGATTTAGCTTCATAAATCGACGTCTATTTTACCACAATATACTGTTAGTGTCAAAATTACAGAAGCTATATCTAGTTTTATTTAGAATTTTTATGTTTAGTTTTAGAATTATCATACTTTTCGTATGCTTCAACTATTTTTTGAACAAGCGGATGTCTTACCACATCCTTACTTGTAAGATTACAAATAGCTATTCCTTCTATATTCCTAACTACTCTGAGTGCCACATCCAGACCTGATCTGGTTCCAACCGCGAGATCCTTCTGAGATTGATCACCTGTTATAATAGCCTTAGTTCCGAAGCCTATACGAGTCAGGAACATTTTCATCTGAGACTCCGTTGTGTTCTGAGCCTCGTCGAGAACAATAAATGCATTATCAAGAGTACGACCTCTCATATAGGCAAGAGGAGCCACTTCAATGAGTCCCTTCTCCATATTCTTCTGAAAGGTTTCAGCGCCCATTATTTCATACAGAGCATCATACAAAGGTCTAAGATAAGGATCTATCTTGCTCTGAAGGTCTCCAGGAAGAAAACCCAGCTTCTCTCCGGCTTCTATGGCAGGACGGGTTAAAATAATTCTTTCAACCTCGCCTCTCTTAAAAGCTGTTATAGCCTTAGCCATAGCAAGATATGTCTTACCTGTACCTGCAGGACCACAGCCGAAAATTATCATATTCTGGTCTATTGCTTCTACATAATTCTTTTGACCAAAGGTTTTAGGTCTAATAGGTCTACCAGCTAATGTGTGACATATCAAATCCTTATCTGACTCAAGATCGCTAGCCTTATCAGAGGAGCCTTCATTCACAAGACTGATCGAATAATCAACATTTTGATCTGTTATTTCATTTCCATTTTTAGCAATGACCAGCAAATCCCTGATAACTCTCTCAGCCTTCGAAACTAAACCAGCTTCCCCTTCAAGCATCAGCTTCTCACCACGATAAACATAAGAGATGCTAAATGCCTTCTCAATTTTTCTTATATTTTTATCGAATTGACCAAAAACTACTTGAATCAGTCTATCGTCAATTGTAACCTCTCTTTTTTCTACTGCCATAAAACTTCTCCATATACAAAACGCCACGCTCCTAAGAACGTGGCGCAGACATTACTTATATTTACGCTTTCTAGCAGCCTCAGACTTCTTCTTACGCTTTACTGATGGCTTCTCATAATGCTCTCTCTTACGGATTTCCTGCTGAATTCCTGCCTTCTGACAGTTTCTCTTAAATCTACGAAGAGCACTATCCAGTGTTTCGTTTTCTTTAACAACAACGCTTGACATTCTACTACCCTCCCTCCATATTGGGAATTGCGTTTTAGCTAGTATATTACAATTAGCTATTTCACACGCGTTGATTATTATACCATACAGAGTATTCTTGTCAAGTAAATTTATAGCTACTTTGCAAGATTTACAGGATTCATTTCCTGATTTAGTGCCTTTGCCATTTTTTTCATTTGAGCGTCAGTTGGACTTGCTACCCCCGGAACCTTATATGGATCTTTTATTTTCATCAAGTTTTGATTTTTATTATAGAAACTGTTAAACGAATTATTATTTAATAGTCTGTTGAGTGCTGTATCCATAGGAACAACCTCAACGTCCTTCAAAGTCTCATATAATTCCTTAGTATTTGCATCCAGCTTCTTCATAGGAGAATTCTTGGCAGCATTCACCTTATCATTTAGTCCGGCCTTGGTAATTATGATGTCGCATGCCACAGCTCTTTTATGCATTTCTTCATTGCTAAGCGTAATCTTGGTTTTAGTATAATCTTCCAGTTCCTGCTTTATAGACTGCTGATCTTCAGGTTTGATAGCATTTATACCGTATCCCAGAAGCATCTCATACTTCATAGTATAATAAGCTTTAAATTTAACATTACTCTTCTGCATATCATCATATGCTTTTTTTATGTCATAAAGAGTTCTGCTGATATGATTCTTATATATCTTTTCCTCATGTTTACTCAGATAAGTTAGATACTCTTCATCATTAAGTGCATTTACTTCAATTCTATTAGCATCTTCGCTTTGCTTATCATAGTTTCTATTCATTTCATTATATTCATCCAGACTCTGCTGCAATTCATCAAACTTTTCCAGTTGATGTGTCAGAAACTCACGACACTTGATAGCATCATGGTATCGCTTCTCAGTTGTGGACATTTCATGAGGTCCCTCAATATCTCTCCACTCTTCACCAGACTTCTTGTTATTCTTATAATATATATAATCATTAACCTTACTGAGGGTCTGTCTTATCTGTTCGCGAAGCTCCATAAGTGACGGAGCATGACCATTCTGAGTTAATTCACGATTTCCATATATCGGACCTGTAAAACCACACATCTTCGCATTTAAATTCTTCATGGCGGCATGCATAGCATCATAGGCGCCGGAACTATGACCAAAACTGGTATCTTTATTTAGACTTGCAATAAGTGAACTCATAGCTTCAACACTATTTACTGTATAATTATATACAGCTTTACAATATTTATGCGTAGTATAATCAGAATACATATCTACATTTTTAGATGCTTTAAATACATTTCCAACTCTATCAAAGAGATTCAAATTCTGCTTATCCTTAGCTTTTGTAGTCAGTTCTTCATATGGCAATTCTTCCAGTTCTTTATCACTAACAGTCTTTATAGTTTTGGGGATAATATATCCTTCAGTATAACCCTTTTCATATTGTTTCTTATCGGTTTTTATCTTGTCCTGCAATCTTGTAAGGCGAGAAACCACATTATTTATCTCTCTCGTGGTCATATCAAAACCATATAGCATCTGCTTTAATGTTTCAGCATCCAGATTCATTATTCTATTAGCTACATCCTCTGGTATAACCTTCATATTCTCCAGCTTAACTGCGCTCATTTTAATATTATCATAATCATTAGCGCCACCCATCGAGTCATTATCTATACCAGTAAAGCTCTTCATGTAGCTCGTACCATTTATATCATCTTCAAACTGATATAGCATATTTCCACCATGTCTATCAGGATTACCCGCCAGATAATCTACTATCTGAAGTGAAGCTATCTGCTTCTTAAGACCTAAATACATGCCTCCTTTAATAGAAGAACGAAGCATTTTGCAGTTTTTATCAACCTTATTTATATCCTCCCCCAGAGCTTCCTTCATAAATGTTCCCTTGACATAACGGCCATTTATCTTAATCCTGATATTTTCAGAATAAGCTACGGTGTCATCACATCCAAGAAGTTCAGCTATCTTGCTCATAGCCGCATTTCTTCTATTAACTCTGGCCTTGTCATTTATACCGATACCTGATGTAATATTCAGCTGATTCTTCATTCTAAAAGCTTTTCCAGCTACATCTATAAACATATTCAGCAGGAGTATTTATAAATGGCTTAATAGAGCTTCCCATATTCTTAGAAAGAATAGCAACAGCTCCGTTATAACCTATCATGGATAATTTCTCTGGCACAGCCAGTAAATATCTCACTGCAGCGTCATTTTTCAATACAAACTTAGAATATAAAGACATTATATTTTCATAAGTCAGATGATTAGCACTACTGCCATACTTTCTCTTTGCTTGGTTGATAACATTTACAATGTTACCTGTACCAACTTTTATTTTGCTATCAGGAGTAAAATATCCCTTCAGAGGCTGACCATCGTTTCCAACAATAGTAAGAGGAATCCTTTCATTTTGAGCACCCTTACTGGATGGCTGAACCTCTCCTGCCACCTTATATTGAGAATTAACTCTGGAATTCTCAAAAATAGTATCCAGAGACACCTCTTTGCCTCTTTTTCTTGCCTTCATAAGCGCCTGAAGATCTTTACTCATAGTTCTGGCTATATTGTCATAGGTTGCAACAGCAGCATTATTAACCTTGACTTCATTCATCATAGACGCAGCTAAATAAGTATTCTGACTAATTCGAATACGTTCTTCCGTTTCATCAATATCTTCATTGATAGCAGTTGTAAGCTTATGCATTTCATTTAAAGAATTCTGATACAACTTTATCAGTTCATCAATATCCTCCATACTAAGCTTACGGGTTAAGGTCTCCTCATTTTTAACCTTTCCATTCTCATCGTATGGACTAAGAACTGCCAGCTTGTCATTTAGAATTTTAACCTGTTTCAGGACATTTTCCTTTTCTTCCTGAAACGGATCATCCTCGACAATTTCTATTTTATCACTTAAACCTCTATACTCCTGCTGTCTTTTATGAAGTCTTTTATTCTTAAGCTTTTCAGCAATAGCATTTATAGTCTTTTCATCAAGTAATCCCTGAACAGCAAGCTTACCATGATCATTAATATTAAAAGCAAGGATCTTCTTAACATTTAATATAGCACTTAGATGGCTTTTATCAGCAGAGACATTAAACTGATCTGGACTATCAAGATAGTCATCAGCAAGGTCCGAAACCTGTAATACCTTTTTCTTATATTCTGTAGATTCATGCATACTAAGAGGTCTTCCCTGAGAGGCATACTTAGTAGCCATATCACTCAGCTCAGCAAGACCTTTCTTTAATTCAGCGAATTTTCCATTAAGTTTACTATAAGATTCATTATTTAATGAGTTTTTAAGCTCTTTTATAACTTCAGCATTTTTCTTGAGAGTTTGAGGATTAAAATCCCTTAATATATATGCTTCCTTATCCTCTTTCCAATCATTTTCAAGCAGATATATATTCAAACTATAGTTTAAACTATGCTGTCTTTTTACATACTTGCTGTGCGCCTTTACATTATAAGGCTCGGCTACATTTGGCAGAGTTACTGCTTTAAAGGAAGTAATACCCTTCTTTGACTCTTCCTTGGCATTATTAATAGCGGCTTCCAGTTCCTGTTGATTGGTGGCCTTCATTATCTGTTGAAATACTTCACTCTTTTTTATCTCATTCAGATATAGAAGACGAAGCTCATCCTCACCATTTTCGCCGGAAAGAATAACATCAAAGTCTTCAAAACGATGATCTTCTTCATTAGTTAAAGCATCACTGATAAGTGAATCTACGGTTTTATTTTCCCGAGGTTCGCATCCATTATTTTTGAAACACTTTTCTACGCGCTCTTTAGCTCGTTTCTTTCTTTTTTCATTTAGAACCTTTCCTGTATTTGATACAAACATATTAAAAAGCATCTCGGACACAAGGGATTCCTTGTTCGAAATGCTTTTCATATCAAAGAATGAGGCTTGAATGATATTTTTAATATCATCCCCTCGCTTCTCTAATTCTTCCTGTTTATTATTTGATTGATATAAAATATTCGATGCCATAGCTTTTTCCTATAATCTATAAAATATTAGTTGATTTAGATATATAAAAATACTTAGCATATCAACTAATAAATATACTATCATAGCAATGGCAACAAATGCGCAACATAAAATCAAATACTTAGAAATACTTAGAAATAATTAACCTATCTGCTTTTTAACTTCTTCAACACACGTACTTTTCTAATAATTAAAAATATCCCTAAACCAGAAACAATCATAGTCATAAACATAAAAGCAACAAGCGCATTATCACCTGTTTTAGCAGCCTTAACAGTTTTGGTATCTTTAACTTCTGCTGTAGCTTCTGTTGTTGCCTGAGTAGTTGCTTCTGTCGTTGCTTCTGTCGTAACCTCCTCTTCAGACTCTAAAATAAAAGATTCTGTTGCGAAATCTCCGCCTTCATAATCAGCTACATAAACTGTATACTCAATTCCTTCAGAAAGAGTTATATCTGTTATGCTTCCTTCGAAAGCATTATCTACTACTGGAAATGATTTCATAGCAATTATATCGTCACCAGATGCATTTCTAAGTTGTATCATTACAGCATCCGCTTCAGTTGTTCCATTAACCTTAACTTCTGAAGTTGATGGAGATACTTCCGATATTGTCACCGTTTTATTGAGTGCATATACAGGATCAGTTGGAAAAAGTACGGCAACTAAAATTATTGCTAATATATATATAATTGAATTAGTTCTTAATCTAAGTTTATTCATTATATTTGCCTCCCTTCTCCATTAATCAAACCATTTTATAACGCCATTCCAGTAGACTCCTGCACCGGAACCTGTCTGAGTACCACTATAACTTGTCTTACTATCATATCCACTATTTACAACAGTTGCCGAGAAGCCTCCATCCTTGTAGGTCTGTTCTGTTATATTACCTATCCAAACATTTCCATCAAAAGTTTTAGCTGAAGCGAAGCCTATAATAAACATAGTACAAGCAACACCATCTCCATTTGCTGAAAAATAAGCGGTTTTCTCAAGAACTTCAGTTTTGCCACTATCATAGGTTAGGAATAATGAAACATCATCTCCTCCACTTGCTGTATTATCAGTAGAAGGATGATAATAACTAGCAGTTATAATTATTTGCTGACCAGCAAAATAGTTATAATTATACTGGGTAACAATATCATCTCTATAATCTTGTCTAAGTTCTCCGGTTATATCTCCTTCATCTTCATTAGGATTTCCACCTAGATACTGGTACTGTATAACAAGGCCAATTCTTTGAATTGTTAATTTCTGTTCTGACCCATCCGAATATGTTATAAGAATTGGAATTGAGTCATAGAAATTTGCTGCAAAAGTAAATTTAATCTTATCTAGGTCTGAAGCATCAATACTAACACCATCACGGTAATTATCATCCATAAGCTTTACAGATTTAATTGATTTAACACTCACTCCGGTAACTTCGCCACCTAAGGTTTCAAGATAAATAGTTGGGTAACCAATATATACATTTGCTGTTGATTCACCACCCGTCGCCCAAATTACATCTGTAGCAAAACCGTTATTACCAATATTACCAAATTTTTTATCTTCACCTTCGCCCTTAATTACGACATAGGTTCCAGACGGTTTCATAACTCTGATAGTTGTAGTAATTAGATCAATATTAACAAAGTTTCCTATACATTCAAATGAATATAAGCCTTCTGTATTAAGATCATATATGCCTCTTCCGTTTCCACCAGCTACTATTGTCTTATAATCATTAAAATTATAATAAATAACTGCTGCACTTGTTGGATTCTCAGGATCATCTGTGAAGGTAATTCTATCATCATCATTTCTTATATAAAACGTATTTCCTCGACCTTCGGACTCATCAAAATCAACGCAGACAAGAATATCTTGAGAATCAGGAAGAGTATAAACAGGTACTATTTGTGTCAGTGGCTCACCAGTTTCCTCATCATTACCCCAATATATTTCATAATCATGAGCAGGGATCTGTATAGGATTTCCTCCAGCATCTTCAGCATCAATTGAATAAGAATCACCTATTGGTGATATACGATTATATAGATTATCCATTCCATTAATTGGATCATCATCTCTTATACCAAATTCACCAAACATTGGCACTTCTATAAATCTGTTATAAAGCTCTTCAGCGAGTCTAGCTATAGTATCTTCTTCACTAGTTGTTTCATACGCATATATATACCGATTTGTTTCATCTAGGATGCCTCTATTACCAGCATCAACAAAAGACGCACTAATAATCAGACGTCTATAATGAATATTTAAATCTAGTAAAACATGAGAAAAAGGAACCTCAACTGTCATATATATTCCATTTTCATCTCCATCTGGTCTACAATTTACTTCAGAAGGGAATATTTCATCTAATTCTTCTGTTTCATTATTCCAATCAAACAAACTACAAGTAATAAATGCCATAGGAGGTTCAGCAGTCTCACTTGTAACTCTAAAGTAAACTATATTTTCTTCCGCGAAACCTTCTGGTATATCCCTTAGTTCAAACCAAAATTCATTACTTAATTCGCCGTTTTCAGGATTTGTTGTGATTTCGAATACTGTCTTTTCACCTGTTTCTTCATCACTTTTAGCATATATCCAGTTTGTACCATCATATGAATATTCTACATAGAAGGAATCTCCTTCATCTAAGCCCTCAACACAGACAGCATAATAAAGACCCATTTCTTCTTCTGGTTCATCTCCCAAAAAAGTACGGGAATTATTATCTAACGAAGTATCTTCAGTAATAATATCATCCGCACCATTGGCTTCATTAGTTTCATCATTTTCAATAGTAGAATTTTCATCTATGACATTTTTGTCATCTTCATTTTCTTCAACTTTATTTCCATTATTAGTATTTTCACCTTGAATAACTTCTTCGCCAGCAACCGTTTCATCTCCTTCAACTGTTTCTTCATCAGTTGAATCGCCGTCTGGATTTACTCCTTCGATTTCATTATCTAAATCCGAAAAAATATTTCCTTTTGCAAACGCTGGAACGTTAATTAGGTTCACGGCTAAAAAGCAAACAAGGATAATGGAAACTATTTTTCGTAATCTATCACCCATTGAACATATTACCTCCTCTTTTTACAGTATCCATCAATATAAATTCTAAATTACCCCTAATACAATGCCAATGTTATTTAAGGCTAAACAAGGATAAATACAGGTATCAATTTGGTATCAATAGTTTGATTTAGCCGATTACGCAATTGACCGGTATAGTATCATATGGAATAATCTAAATATAAAGAAATTTGAGGTGAGGATAATATGAACAAGAAAACCTTAACCCTATCCCTTGCATTTGGAATATGCTATCTATGGTCTGGCGGAATCTTTATGACCGTCTTTTTTAGATTATATGAACATTATGATCAAATCCAGGTAACCTATATTTCAGATGTCCTGTACTATATAATGCAGGCAACAGGAATATTCTTCTTTTCATTATTTGTAAAAAGCAAAACATTAGAATATCAAAAACATATTCTAAATATTTCATTAATAGCTATTACTATTCTGTTCGGTATTATGGCTATACTTTCAAATGACCCAACAAGAATACTTGTTTCTGGAGCTATAATGAATATTTCAATAGGCGCATTACTATGTTCTTATCTTCTAAGAATGTCAAAAAACCTTGAAAGCAAGGAAAGAGGAAAATGCTTTGCTTTCGCTTATGCGCTAGGAAGCATCGGAACATATCTTCTTTCTCTTCCTTTTGATGGTAAAGCCTTAAACTCAAATTATATTATATGGGTTTACATAATTCTCGCAATTATTGCTTCATTTTCTCATTATCTTTTCGATAAATTATCAAAAAAAGATATTAATACGGAGAATGAAAACACACCTAAAACTATAATTTCTACTAACGTAAAGAAAAACAGTATATTACTCATGGTTCTTTTACCATTTCTATTTATGGTCATTAATAGTTTAGGATATCATTTTGAACAGGCAATCGCAGATAATATAAATATATTATTTACAAGAGCTTTTTATTCGATAGGATTAATTGCAGCTGGAATAATTATCGATAAAAAAAGAAATCTAGGTGCAATATGTGCATTTTTGTCACTATCATTTCCTCTTATATGTCTTAGTTTTAGAGGAAATGATATAACTATTGTATCATCTATACTAAGTTATATATTTCTTGGCTTTATAAATGTATATTCAGTTATTCTTTTTATTGATATTGGAGATCATTATCCAGACAAAGCACATATGTCCACCTATGGCTTTGGAATATCAAGAATAGGTACAGCACTAGGCACCTCTGTTGGACTTTTACTCGAAAAAAATCAGACAATTCTAATCTGTATAACTCTGACACTGTACGCTATCTGTGGACTAATATTTTTCGCTTATCAAAGCTTTTATTATAATAAGACAGAATCTATTGTCACAGAAACAGCAGAAGAAAGAAAAGAACGTATATTCAAAGAATATTCCTCTCGTTATGGCTTAAACGGAAAACAGACGGAGGTTCTCCGTCTGCTTCTCGATGGATATCCTAACGGCGAAATAGCTGATAAATTATATTTAGCAGAAAGCACCGTCAAATATCACGTTAAGAATATTCTAAAAATCACAGGATATAAAAACAGAAATGAACTTATATCAAATTACATGTCTCAATCAAGTAATTCTAAATAAATCTTTTAGGAAAGCAGCTATTTATGATAGCTGCTTTTTAACTTCTTCAACACCTGCAGCAAGTGCATCCTGAATCTTTGATGCATCCTTACCACCAGCCTGAGCCATATTAGGACGACCACCGCCGCCGCCACCAACTATTGGTGCAATAGTCTTAATGATATTTCCGGCATGTATTCCTGCGCTTACAGCCTCGTCAGAAGCCATAACGATAAGACTAACCTTATCACCATTATCAGAAGCCATGATTACAACTGCATTTCCAAGCTTAGCTTTGTAATCATCACCTAGATTTCTAAGAGCATTAGGATCAACTCCCTGAACTGCCATAGGCAGAACCTTAACTCCATTAATATCTACAACTGCATCCTCTGCGCTTGAAGCAGCCGCCTTAGCCATCTTATCCTTCAGACTCTGATTCTCAGACTGAAGAGCCTTGATCTCGTCCATAAGGGACTGAATCTTCTCTGTAAGCTTAGCTGGCTCTGTCTTAGCAGCCTTTGCAGCAGCATTTAGCCTATCTTCAACATCCGCATAATATGCAGCAGCTCCCGTAGATGTAAGAGCCTCTATACGTCTAACACCTGCAGCTATACCCTGCTCAGATACTATCTTAAATGTACCAATGACGCTTGTATGAGGTACATGTGTACCACCACAAAGCTCTATAGACCAGTCGCCCATATTTACAACACGAACCTCTTCGCCATACTTCTCACCAAAGAGAGCCATGGCACCGGTCTTCTTAGCCTCATCAAGTGACATAACCTGAGTATTAACCTTAAGGTCTTCGCCGATTTCCTTATTAACTATTTCCTCAACCTTTCTTATCTCCTCAGGAGTCATAGCCTGATTATGAGAGAAGTCGAATCTTAGTCTTCCATCTGTTACAAGGGAACCAGCCTGTTCTACATGATCGCCAAGAACTGTCTTAAGAGCCTTCTGAAGAAGGTGAGTAGCTGAATGGTTCTTGCAGATAAGAGCACGTCTATCAGCATCTACCTTAAGTGTAGCATCGGTTCCTGACTTAATAGAACCACTAACAACAGCACCAACATGAGCAACTCTGTTACCCTTTAGCTTAACTGTATCTTCTACCTTAAATGTACCATCAGCAGTCTCGATAACACCTGTATCAGCTGTCTGTCCACCCATTGTGGCATAGAATGGTGTATTAGATACAATTATAGTTCCCTTAGCTCCTTCTGAAAGAGTTTCAACAATAGCACTTTCATCAGCTACAGCAACAATCTTAGAAGTATCCTCAGTTTTATCATAACCGGTAAAGACAGTCTCAACATCATCAGCCAGACCACTAAAGAGGTCATCACCTGCCACAAGGCTCTGGGAGAAGTTCTGATTCTCTCTGGCCTTCTGCTTAGCAGCATCCATAGCCTTATCGAATCCAGTCTCATCTACTGTAAGACCTTCCTCTCCAGCCATTTCAACAGTAAGCTCAATTGGGAAGCCAAATGTATCATATAGATAAAATGCGCTCTCACCATCTATTTCTTTTGCACTGGCACTCTTCTTCTCATCAAGGATCTTGTTAAACTCCTTCATACCATTTTCAAGAGTACTCTCAAATCTCGATATTTCCTTACCAAGCTCTGTAATGATAAATTCTTCATTCTTTATTAGAAGTGGATAGCTGTCATCATAAACCTTTTCAATATATATCTTAGCCAGCTCCAGGAGGTTCTCTTTATTCAGGCCAAGAGTACGTCCATGTCTTACAGCTCTTCTAATCAGACGACGAAGAACATAGCCTGCTCCAACATTTGAAGGGAGAAGCTTAGCTGCATCACCTATGAGCATAACACTTGTACGCATATGATCAGCAAGGATTCTCATAGACTTTGTAAGCTTTTCGTCTGAATCATACTTAGTTCCAGACTTAGCCTCTATGAAGCTTATAGCGTCTGTAAAGAGGTCTGTCTGATATACATCCTTAGTTCCATTAAGGAATGCAAGGATTCTCTCAAGTCCCCAACCTGTATCAACATTCTTCTGCTTAAGTGGAGTAAGAGTTCCGTCATGATGCTTCTCATACTGCATGAAAACATCATTACCAAGCTCTGTATACTTACCACAGTCACATCCAGGACCGCAATTAGGTCCACAGTCAGGTACATCAGCTATATAGAACATTTCGCTGTCAGGACCACATGGACCATATTCAAGTCCCCACCAGTTATCTGATGCAGGAAGATAATGAATATTTTCCGGCTTGAAGCCCGAAGCTATACGATAATGTGCACCCTCTTCATCTCTAGGAGCATTTTCATCACCGGCAAAAACAGTAGATGCCAGATGATCTCTGTCAAATCCGAAAACCTCTGTAAGAAGCTCGAAGCTCCACTTACATCTTTCTTCCTTGAAATAGTCTCCAAGGCTCCAGCTACCCATCATCTCAAAGAAGGTAACGTGGCTCTTATCGCCTACAGAATCTATATCATTTGTACGAACACAGCCCTGTACATTGCAGAGTCTTGTTCCCATAGGATGCTTCTCACCCAGAAGATATGGCATAAGTGGCTGCATTCCGGCTACGTTAAACATAACGCCTGTAGAACCGTCTGATACAAGGGATACCGCACCAACATCCACATGTCCTCTCTCCTTATAGAAATCAACCCAGGTCTTTCTGAGTTCCTTTGAAGTAAACTGTCTCATAATTTTTCAACTCCCATAAATTCAACTATATTTTATAACTCACTCCCGATTAGCAAGCTCCTCAGCTATCTCTTCCCATGTTACTCCACGTTCTACCATAAGAACCATTGCGTGATATAGGAAATCAGCTATTTCATATTTAATCTCCTTAGGGTCAGGATTCTTAGCTGCGATAACTATCTCAGTACTTTCCTCTCCAACCTTCTTAAGGATCTTATCTATACCCTTATCAAAGAGATAATTAGTATAGCTGCCCTCACGAGGATTAGCTTTTCTGTCAGCAATGACACTGTAAACATCCTGAAGAACTTTGTATATATCTTTATTATCCGCTTCATCAGCATTTGTAGTTAGCGGAGTAAAGAAGCATGTAGGGTTACCAGTATGACAGGCTGGGCCAGTCTGATCAACCTTCGCAAGGATTGTATCCTTATCGCAGTCAATCGTAAGACTTATTACCTTCTGAAAATGTCCCGACTCCTCGCCCTTTGTCCAAAGCCTCTGTCTGGAACGGGTCCAGTATGTCATAAGCCCTGTCTCTAGTGTTTTCTTGTAGGACTCTTCATTCATATAAGCCATCATCAGAACTTCACCTGTCTTATAATCCTGAGCTATACAGGGAATAAGGCCATCACTATTCAGTTTGAAGTCCGAAAAGCTCAGCTCTGCAGTTTCATTTTCTGACGCTTTCTCTAAATAATTATTTAGCTCTTCTTCGCTTTCAAATACCTTATCCGGGAATCTTTCCTTAGAATACTTATAAAGGTCTGAAAAAGAAGCATTTCCACTTGCCCCTTCAAAGTCGAAAACAACATATTTGTTGCCTTCATATAGAAGATGCTTAACGTCATCAAATACTCCATCATATTTATTAAAAAGCACAAAGTCTGACATATTAAAGTGCTCCTTTCGTTGAGAGCAGTCCACCATCCAGTCTAGGATCGTAGCTTACTGCCAGGTCAAGTGCATTTGCAAATGCTTTAAATGCAGCTTCAATAATGTGGTGATTATTAGCCCCATCCAGCTGTTTTATATGTAGATTCATCTCTGCAGCATAGCTTACAGCATAGAAGAATTCCTTAGCCATTTCTGTATCGAAATTACCAACCCTTGGAACTGTTAAGTCCAGGTCAAAGTTAAGATAAGGTCTACCTGAAAGGTCTATAGCGCATAGAACAAGCGTTTCATCCATAGGCATAACAAATGAACCATATCTCTTAATACCAGCCTTATCACCTACGGCTTCCTTAATAGCCTTACCAAGAACGATACCAGTGTCTTCAATTGTGTGATGGGAGTCAACCTCAAGGTCTCCCTTAACAACACAGTTCATATCAAAGAATCCGTGTTTAGCAAAGCTCTTTAGCATGTGGTCGAAGAAACCAATTCCTGTATCCACATTACTTACACCTGTTCCATCCAGGTTAAGAGCAAGCTTAATATCAGTCTCAGAAGTTTTTCTTTCTATACTAGCTTTTCTTTCTGCCATATTTCTTCCTTTCTCTAATATACTCACTTACAAGAATTTATTATTTGAATCGTACTGCAATTGAATTAGCATGAGCTGTAAGACCCTCAGCCTTTGCAAATGCTTCAATATCTGTATGTACAGCTCTGAGAGCTTCCTCTGAATAACAGATAATACTTGATTTCTTAATAAAGTCATCTACTCCAAGAGGAGAGAAGAATCTGGCTGTTCCGTTTGTAGGAAGTACATGGTTCGGACCGGCAAAATAATCTCCAAGTGGTTCAGATGAATATTCACCTAAGAAGATTGCTCCTGCATTCTTAACATGAGTCATTGTCTCCCATGGATTTGCAGTAAGAATCTCTAAATGCTCTGGTGCTATTTCATTTGTAGCATCAATGGCATCAGCCATTGTATCAGCTACAAAAATATTACCGAAGTTATCAAGTGACTTCTGAATTATCTCCTTACGTGAAAGCTCAGCAGTAAACTTGTCAACCCACTCTGATACTTCATTTGCAAGCTTCTCGCTTGTTGTAACAAGAGTTGCCGAAGCAAGCTCATCATGCTCTGCCTGTGAAAGAAGATCTGCTGCAACATATTCAGCTGTAGCAGTCTCATCAGCAAGAACAAGTATTTCACTAGGACCGGCTATTGAATCAATAGAAACATGTCCATAAACAAGTCTCTTGGCTATAGCAACGAATATATTTCCGGGACCTACTATCTTGTCAACCTTAGGAATACTCTCTGTTCCATAAGCAAGAGCTGCTATTGCCTGTGCTCCACCAACCTTATATATATCCTGAACACCGGCCTCTTTAGCCGCTACAAGAGTTGTCGGATAAACCTTACCCTCTGCATTACATGGAGTAGTCATAACTATTCTTGAAACCCCTGCAACCTTTGCAGGAAGTACATTCATAAGAACTGTTGAAGGATAAGCAGCCTTTCCCCCGGGAACATATACACCAGCCGACTCAATAGGTGTAACTCTCTGACCAAGAACTGAGCCATTATCATAAGTATTGATCCAGCTATTTCTCTTCTGTAACTCGTGGAAATCACTTATATTCTTGATAGCCTTCCTGATAACTTCTATCAGACCACCATCAACCTGACCATAAGCCTCTTCTATCTCGGCATCAGTAACCTTAATATTTGAAGCACTTATATCAGCCTTATCGAACTTCTTAGTATACTCAAAGAGAGCCGCATCACCATTATCATGAACATTCTTTATGATTTCCTTAACTACAGTCTCCTGCTCACCATAATCATCTGTCGTTCTCTTGAGCAAATCACTCATTAACTTATTCTTCGTATCACTAGTTAACTTAACAATTCTCATAATTCTGTCCTCTTATATCATTTAAAATGTAATTTTATTCGCTTTCCAATACACCTTTCAAATCACCTAACAATTTATTAATTCTCTCATGCTCCATTCTGAGACTCACCTGATTAACAACCACACGAGCGCTAAGATCAGTAATCGTCTCAAGCACTTCAAGACCATTTTCTTTAAGTGTTGATCCTGTCTCAACAATATCTACAATAACCTCAGACAGTCCAACAATTGGAGCAAGCTCAACGGAACCGTTCAACTTAATTATTTCAACCGTCTGATTCTTCTTATCTTTAAAATAATTCTTAGCTATATTAGGATATTTAGAAGCCACTCTGATGATCTCATTCTTAGTAAGCAGCTCCTTAGCAGAAGCTGGACCACATACGCACATCCTGCACTTTCCAAATCCAAGATCCATAACCTCGTACAGATTTCTTCCTTCCTCAAGAAGGGTATCTCTACCAACAACACCTATATCAGCAACACCATATTCTACATACGTAGGAACATCACTTGGCTTTGCAAGGAAGAATCTCATTCCCAGCTCATCATTCTGGAAGATAAGCTTTCTAGTCTTAGAATCATTTATCTCTTCACATGTGATTCCTATCTTCTCAAGTAAATTTAATGTTTCTTTTGCGAGTCTGCCCTTAGCAAGAGCAAATGTAAGATATCTCATTACATCCTCCGGTCTATATATCTAAATCGTCTATTTTTCTGGTTTCATCAACACTTCTATCAGCACTTATGATTCGTACATTAGTCTCATCCTGGAGAATATATACCTTTCCAACATCATAAATATCTGAATAAGTCATATATTCATCCTCACCATGTCTCTTGGACTTTCTGATAAGCTGTGCTATACATTCATTCTGACGAAGCTTCTGTGCCAAAAGTAGCGCACTCTGCTGATGCTCAATTGTATATACAATAAGAGCTGACTTAACATTTCTCTTAAATGGAAGCTTCTGTCTATTAAGACCATTCATTAGTTCGTCTACATATATGGAAAATCCAATTGAAGGAGCATCCTTGCCATACATAGAAAGAAGGTTATTGTAACGACCACCTCTAACAATTGGATTACCGGTCCCGTAGGTATAACCACTGAAAACGATTCCCGTATAATAGTCATAACCATTTATCATTGAGAGATCAAAGCTTACATAGCTTTCATATTCATAGTAAGAAAGTGCTGTATAAACCTTTCTTAGACGATCAATAGCTTCCAGTGCACATTTACTCTCTGTCAGCTTTTCAGCTTTATCCAAGGCATCCAGACCACCAAAAAGTGAAGAAAGTGAATTCAGATTATTTTTGATTCCTTCATCAATATCAAGCTCTGAGATATACTCTGAAAGGCCATCCAAAGTAATCTCTTCCAGAGCTTTTTCGATAGTCTCCTTGTTTACAGGAATTTGCCATGCGCTAGCGAGCAAGTCATTCAGTTTTTTCTGGGCATCAGTAAGAATCTTTTCATCCAAGTTTTTCTTCCTTATACCTGCCTCAATATACAGAAGGACAATGTATACTTTAATTTCAGCAATACCCAAACGCGGAACAGTAATCGGTAC
>CAMKQB010000003.1 GCA_946414825.1 uncultured Lachnospiraceae bacterium | reverse complement strand
TAAGCTGCTTTCTATCACCGATAACTCTCTTTCTATGGAGGTCAAACTCTGTAAGTACAAATTCAATATCCTGTCCTTCATACTTGGTAAGATCTCTCTCAAAGGTATCTGATACAAGGCTAGCTGGAACGAATACTCTACATTCCTTTACGATTACGCTAAGTCCACCCTTGAGAACTTTATCTACCTTTCCGGTAAGAACTGTACCATTCTCAAATGCTTCCTCAAGCTCCTTATATGCTTCATTGGCAAGAATGCTCTTATATGAAAGAAGAACACTACCCTCGCCATCATTTGGCTTAATAACCTCTACTGTGATTGGATCGCCTTCCTTAACAACAGTTGTAAGATCTACAGGAGAATTTGAATACTCCGCTGCTGTAAGAATTCCATCAGATTTGTAATGAATATCAACAACCATCTCATCTGGCTTAACTGATATTACCTTTCCATCAATAATTTTTCCCTTCTTGATAGATACTGTTTCCTCATCGTTTAACAGTTCTTCAAAACTCTTCTCTGACATACTGTCTTGAACCTCCTTAATTATGTAATTTGGGGTAGATGCCCCTGCTGTAATACCTACCCTACTTGCGGATTCAAAAACAGTCAAATCCAAATCAACGAGTGTCTGTATATAGTAAGTATTGTTACATTGTTGTTTGCTAATCTCATATAATTTCTGCGTATTGGAACTCGTTTTCCCACCAATTACGATCATGCTGTCTACGCTTGATGCAAGCCTCTGGGCTTCCTTCTGCCGTTCCTCCGTAGCATTACATATAGTTTTACAAACATTAACATTATAATATCTATCCTGCAATTCTGCAACTAATTCTTGAAATTTTTTTAGACTATATGTAGTCTGTGCAACTACAGTGATTGATGCATTTTTAAGTATCTCTGGAAGAGCATCAATATCTTCTACGCTGTTGATTACATAAGGTTTCTTTCTGGACCATCCTATAGTTCCTTCAACCTCTGCATGTCCAGGATTTCCTATTATTAATATCTCATCCCCAGCCTCAGAACGTTCTCTGACAATCTTGTGAATATTATTCACAAAAGGACACGTTGCATCAACTATACTGAAGCCTCTGCTTTTAATGCTTTCGAATATATCCTCTCCAACTCCATGGGACCTTATGATAATAGATGAGTTTTGAGGCAGTTCATCCAGTTCTTCAATTGAATTAATTACATTTACGCCTTTTAAAGCAAGTTTTTCTGTTACATCTTCATTATGAATAATCGGACCAAAAGTAAAAACAGCATTTGAGGCTTTATCGGCTTGCTCAAATGCTGTATCTACAGCTCTTTTTACTCCGAAACAAAAACCTGCTTTTTCTGCAAGAATTACTTCCATAGTCTGTACCTGTTTTTATCTCTTTATAATCTATTTATTCTTTGCAAGATCAATAATCTTGTCCACAACCTCAGCTATTGTAAGATCGGAGCTATCAATGTAGACAGCATCATCCGCCTGCTTAAGTGGAGCAATATCTCGATTCATATCCTGATAATCACGAGTCTCAATACCCTTCTTGATTTCCTCAAGATCCGGATTCTCACCCTTAAGCTTAAGCTCCTCATATCTTCTCTTAGCTCTTACATCAACAGATGCTGTAAGATATATCTTAAGCTCAGCATTTGGAAGAATATTAGTACCAATATCTCTTCCGTCCATAATAACATCATTCTTAGCAGCTATATCTCTCTGAAGATCGAGCAGCTTCTCTCTTACAGGAGGAAGAGCTGATGATGTAGAAGCCATATTTCCAACCTTTTCGCTTCGAATCTCCGTCGATACATCCTGAAGATCAAGGAATACATGCTGTACACCTGCTTCATATACTATATTTATATGGATATTATCTAATGCATTCTTTAGAGCAGTCTCATCATATATATCTGTCTTGTTATCAAGAAGATATAAGGCTATAGCTCTATACATAGCTCCTGTATCAACATATATAAATCCCAGCTCCTTAGCAGCCAGTCTTGCGATTGTACTCTTTCCTGCCCCTGCAGGTCCGTCAATTGCTATATTCATAAAAATACCCCCATAACAATAATTTATAACTTGTATATTCTAACATAATAAAGTAAAAAACGATAGTGTTTTATTCAGATGCAAGGTTAGCTGTAGACCATGCAATCTGTAGATTAAAGCCTCCCGTAAGAGCGTCTACATCTATAACCTCTCCAGCCACCCGAAGGTTTTTCACTCTCTTTAACTCCATGTTCTGAGGATTAATCTCCTTAACCGAAATGCCACCGCCGGTAATGATGGCCTCATTGAAATCCCTAAGACCATTTATAGTCAGATGGAATTCTTTGAGCAGCTTCACGAGAGTTGCTCTCTCTGAAGCCGTTATAGAATTAACCTTCTTATCAGGACCAATTCCACTAAGCTTTATTATAACCGGGATCATTAGTCTGGGAAGAAGCTTACCAAGGGAATTCTGGAAATCCCTGTTATGATACTCTTCCCAGTCTCTTAGTATTCTCCTATCCAGTTCCTCTGGAGTCAGCGCCGGTTTAAGATCTATATACATATGAAGCTTCGTATCACATAAGAGATTACTCTTATTATATAGAAATGAACTTATATATGAAGAAGCCGATAAACATAGAGGCCCGCTTACACCGAAATGTGTAAAGAGCATTTCACCAAAATCTTCATATAAAACCTTCGTCTTCTTTAGAGAAGGATAATCCTTCTTATCTGCTATAACCCTTATTTTGACATTTTTAAGGGCGAGCCCCATCATTTTTTCAGGATAACTCTCTTTTATTTCTAAAGGAACAAGCGCTGGTCTAACAGGGGTAATCTCAACTCCCATCTCTCTAAGAAATGCATATCCATCTCCAGAGGAGCCTGTCTGCGGATAAGAAGAACCTCCACTTGCCAGCACAATAACATCTGCCTCAAGTACCTCTTTCTTAACTCCATTCTTTATCTCAACGCCTGTTGCTATATATTCATATTTATCATTTTTATCTAAAATATCAGTTCTATATTTCTTATAAATAATCTTAGTAACTTTTGTATTGTAACGAATATCAACTTTTCTTTTTTTTAGCTGGTTAGTAAGAGTCCTGATAATATCCGACGACTTATCACTGCTTGGAAAAACTCTATTTCCTCTCTCAGACTTAAGACTCACGCCCCAGTTAATAAAATCACTAATAACAGCCGCCTGATTGTAACTATAAATAGCGCTATACATAAACTTAGGATTTGTAACCACATTCTTCAGAAATGTTTCTTCGTCGGAATTATTCGTCAGATTACAACGTCCCTTTCCCGTTATATACAGCTTCTTGCCAGCCTTATCATTCTTTTCAATTATCGTAACCTTGTAATTTTGTGATGCCTTAATAGCTGTCATCATTCCAGCTGCACCAGCACCGATCACAATCATTGATTTCATTATCTTTCCTCAATATAATTAAATATAAGGCTCGATCCCTATGGAACCGAGCCTTTATAATTCTTAGGCAGGATATGTTTTATTGGTTGTATCAGCCTTAGACATATCTACACCAGTCTGCTGAGCTTCTCTATATTTAAAGAACTCTGTAGCAACCTGTGGGAATAATGCATATGAAAGAACATCCTCATCCTGCTGGATATACTGTTCAATCTCTTTTCTAAGCTTATCAAGCTCAGGTTCGATATCATCAGCCGGTCTATGTGTAATAGGCACTGTATCACCAATAGCCTTCTTCTGAACTTCCTCATTAAATGGCTTAATTGTCTGACCATATTTTCCAGAAAGAAGATCCTTTGATTCCTTAGTAACCATCTTATATCTCTCACCCATAAGAACATTGAGAACTGCCTGAGTACCAACGATCTGTGATGAAGGTGTAACAAGAGGTGGCTCACCGAAGTCCTTACGTACACGTGGAACTTCCTCAAGAACCTCCTGAAGCTTATCATCCTGCTTAGCTTCCTTAAGCTGTGATACAAGATTTGAAAGCATACCACCAGGTACCTGGTAAAGAAGAGTCTTGATATTAACACCAAGAATCTTAGTGCTCATAAGACCATTATCGAGACACTCTTCTCTGTATGGTCTGAAGTATTCAGCGATCTCAGCAAGAAGCTTCTGATCAAGACCTGTATCTCTGTCTGTACCCTTGAATGTCTCAACCATAACTTCTGTTGCCGGCTGTGAAGTACCAAGAGCAAATGGAGAAATAGCTGTATCGATTACATCAACTCCAGCCTCTGCTGCCTTCATGTATGTCATTGAAGCAACACCAGATGTGTAGTGTGTATGAAGCTGAATAGGAAGCTTTGATCCTTCCTTAAGTGCTTTAACAAGTTTCTCAGCCTCATAAGGAACGAGCAGACCTGACATATCCTTAATACAAATAGAATCAGCACCCATCTCCTCAATCTTACGAGCTGTCTCTTTCCAGTAATCAAGTGTATAAGCATCACCAAGAGTGTATGAAAGTGCGATCTGCGCATGTCCACCCTCTTTATTAGTAGCCTTTACAGCTGTCTCAAGATTACGAAGATCATTAAGACAGTCAAATATACGAATGATATCGATACCATTTGCGATAGACTTCTGTACAAAATACTCAACAACGTCATCTGCATATGGTCTATATCCAAGAATATTCTGACCTCTGAAGAGCATCTGGAGCTTTGTATTCTTGAAACCATCCTTCAGCTTACGAAGTCTGTCCCATGGGTCCTCCTTGAGGAATCTGAGACATGCATCAAATGTTGCACCACCCCAGCACTCTACTGAATGATAGCCAACCTGATCCATCTTATCTATGATTGGAAGCATTTCTTCTGTTGGCATACGAGTAGCTATAAGTGACTGATGAGCGTCACGGAGCACAGTCTCAGTAATGCCAAGCTTCTTAATTTCTGACATGATTTTATTCCTTTCTAAATGTATTTATTATCAGTACGCAGTAATCATATCATCACATCCTATATAAGCACGCAAGCAATTTTCTAAAATCATCGAGTGACCTTCTATAGGATGTAATAATATAATTCCTGCTGTTAGTTCAACTAATTACATCATTAGTGTACGTTGAATATCGCCATAAATGTACCGGCGGCAACCGCTGTACCGATAACTCCGGCAACATTAGGTCCCATGGCATTCATGAGCAGGAAGTTTGTAGGATCATATTCTGAAGCAACCTTCTGAGAAACTCTGGCAGCCATAGGTACAGCAGATACACCAGCTGAACCAATCAGAGGATTAACCTTACCCTTAGTTACCCAACACATAAGTTTACCGAATAGGACTCCCGCAGTCGTACCAAGTGAGAATGCAACAAGTCCAAGAAGAACTATCTTAAGTGTAGATACCTGAAGGAATGCTTCTGCACTTGTTGTAGCACCAACTGATGTACCAAGAAGGATAACTACGATATACATCATTGCATTAGATGCTGTCTCTGTAAGCTGTTTAACAACTCCTGACTCTCTGAAGAGGTTTCCTAACATAAGCATACCAACAAGTGGTGCTGTTGTAGGCAGGATCATAACTACTACAAGTGTAACAACTATAGGGAAGATAATCTTCTCAAGCTTAGTTACCTTGCGAAGCTGAGGCATACGTACAAGCCTCTCCTTCTTAGTAGTGAAAAGCTTCATAAATGGTGGCTGAATAACAGGTACCAGTGACATATAAGAATATGCGGCAACTGCTATAGGTCCAAGAAGTGTATCACCCATTCCAAGCTTACCAGCAAGGAAGATAGATGTAGGACCATCAGCTCCACCGATGATTGAAATGGCAGCTGCTTCCTTTCCTGTAAAGCCAAATGCTATAGCAAGGAAATAAGCACCATATATACCAAACTGAGCCGCCGCACCTAGAATAAAGCTTGGCGGGTAGGCAATTAACGGTCCGAAGTCCGTCATGGCACCTACACCCATGAATATAAGTGAAGGCAGGATACTCCATTCATCCAACTTATAGAAGTAATGCAGGAGACCTCCTTCCTGTATAATACTAGGAAACATATTTACCAGAAACATACCAAATGAAATTGGCACTAACAGGAGTGGCTCGAATCCCTTAGCGATTGCAAGATACATAAAGAGAAATGCAACAATTATCATTATGTAATTCTTGTAATCAAGAGTAGCAAATCCTGTCTGACTGGCAAGATTTAAAATTATCTCTTTCATTTTATTCCTCCTCAGGTTAATTAAGATACACGACTAGTTAAGTGTTGCAAGTGTATCTCCAGATTCAACCTGAGCTCCAACTGTTGCATTAACAGATGCAACTGTTCCATCCTCAGGAGCAACTATTTCATTCTCCATCTTCATAGCTTCAAGAACGAGAAGCACATCGCCCTTCTTTACTGCCTTGCCAACTTCTGTCTTAACTGCAAGTATCTTACCTGGCATAGGTGCAGATACAACTACGCTACCCTGTGATCCAGAAGCTGCTGGAGCAGGAGCTGCTGCAGGTGCAGGAGCAGGTGCTGCTACGGCTGCTGGAGCAGAAGCTGCTGCTGGTGCTGATGCACCGCCAACTTCCTCAACAGCTACATCATATGTTGTTCCATTAACTGTTATCTTATAATTTTTCATTATCTATATTCCTCCTAAGTTATCTCTTTGCTCTTCTTATCGAACGAACTACCAGTTTATCATTACTTGCAGTATATGCAGGAGCTCTAACACCAGAGAACTCATTTGCTGCATTTATAGCTGCAGTAATAACTGCTACAAGTTCAGCATCATTCATCAGATTATCATCTGAAGTCTTTACCTGAGCACCCTCAGCTTTATCACTCTTTGTAGCCTCAGATGATTTTCCGATAATCATTTCTTCAGTATTCTTCTTAGCCTTCTCGTGAGCAGCCTTCTTCTCAGCTCTAGCCTTACGAATATCTGCATCAAATATCAATGGAAGATACTTAAGCAGGCTAATGATAAATGAAATAAATATCAGAACACAGAATACAACGCCCATACCGATAGCTGTATTCTTTCCCGCCATTGTCACAAGCTCTTTCTTGCTATAAACAGCACTTACTTCACACTCTTCAGCAATGTATGGATATTCGCCATTATTAATCAGATAACTCTCAAGGAATGAATCCATTGAGCTCATATCAAATTCTTCTGACTGACCAAACATCTGTGAAGCATATGTTGCAGCATCCATTCCATACTGAGCAGCAGCTTCAGACAGATTATAATAAACCTTAGCTTTATCCATCTCAAAGGCTTTATTCTCTTTGTATGAAACAGTAACCTTTACATCTCTATTTTCATAATGGCATATCTGGGAAAAATTAATCTTACCATCAACACCATTTGAAATCTTCATAGCACCATTACTATCTAAGTAAGCACCTACATGATCAGTAGTCTGAGCGGCTTTAAATCCAGCAACTGCAGTCTTCTCAAGCTCTGTACCCTCATTAAGGTAGTAATCTTCCTCATAATCAGCAGGACTCTTATACTTATCAATTATTTCCTTAGTATACTGCTGCATGACTCTTTCATTGACCTGGAAGTTTAACTCCTCTTCACCACAGCCTGTAAGGGAAAGCGAGAATGTAAGCGCAAGAACAAGCAAGAGCATTTTTTTGATTTTCTTATTCATTGAAAAACGTCCTCCTTAAAATGCCAAATGCTTCTTATATGGTCTATCCTCACTCTTAGTAGCAAGCATATCAAACGCAGCAATAAGTCTCTTTCTTGTTGCATCTGGTTCAATAATGTCATCTACATAACCACGTCTTGCAACAGATGCAGCATTTGACTGAGCCTCTGTTATCTTCTTCTCTGCATCCTTGATCGCAGCTGTCTTATCCTCACTACCAGCGATATCTTCTGAATATATAATCTCAGCAGCATTCTTAGGATCCATAACGCCAACCTTGGCATCTGGCCATGCAAATACAATATCTGCGCCAAGTGATCTGGAGTTCATCATCAGATAACCACTTCCGTAGCCCTCTCCAGTTATAACATTTACCTTTGGAACTGTGGCTGTTGCAAATGCTGCAGCGAGCTTTGCAGCTGCCTTGGATAGATAAAGCTGATCCTCTGGTGTACCTACGAAACCATTTACATTAGTAAGTGAAAGTACAGGGATGTTGAAGGCATCAGCAAAGCTTACAAGTGAAGCCGCCTTACGGATACCAATTGGGCTCATCTTCTTCTCCTGATTTGCAACAACTGCAACTGAGAAGCCGCCAAGCTTGATAAATCCTGTAACAAAATCCTTACCAGAATTAGCTTTAATCTCATAGAACATCTTGTCATCAGCGATGCTCTCAATGATCTGTCTTGAATCATTTACGAGTGACTCAATACCTGGAATAGTTCTGTTAAGATCATCCTCTGTATCGCCTTCTACAAAATCATCATTATTTGAAGGAAGATATGTAATAAGATTTCTAATCTCTGTAAGAGCTGAAGCATCATCAGCACATACCTTATCAACCTGATTTGTATTTTCGCTCATATATGCAGCTGATGCTGTATCAAGCTTCTCCTCATAATTACCCTCGATAGCATTTGGGCTATTTACAAAAAGCTTTGCAGAATCAACCATGAATGTGAAATCAGTAAGTGATGTAAGAACTCCCACGCCACCTCCTGCATTTCCGAATATAGCTGTAATCTGTGGAATAACTCCTGAAGCCAAAGTGAACTTCTTGTAAAGTGCACCAAAGCTGTGAAGTGAATCCGTTGCTTCCTGAAGTCTGAGACCGGCACAATCAATAAGACCAATAACTGGTGCTCCAACCTTCATAGCAAGACTATAGATTGAAGAAATCTTCTTTGCATGCATTTCACCAATTGCTCCACCAATAACAGAAGCATCCTGGCTGTACACGTAAACAAGTCTTCCGTCAATCTGACCATACCCTGTGATTACGCCATCCTTTGGGGTATCGACATCCTGAGTGTTAAAATCAGTAGCTCTGGCTCTAACCTCAGAACCGATTTCAACAAAACTTGCGTCATCAAGTAATGTGTTAATTCTCTCACTTGCTGACAATTTAAGCTTGTCGCTCATTTAACTTTCCTCCATATATATTTTTTTGTGAAAATCCATTAAATGGACCAATTTTCGCCTTTTATATTATATGCATTTGACCTTTATATTTCAAGCGGAAATAATAATAATTTTGGCATAAAAAAACCAATAAAACAGCTTATTAATATAAAAACTGTCTTATTGGCTTATATGTTAAATATATACTTATTTATTACTTATAAGACTTGATTACGCCCTTATTTTTAACCAGATAATCAATAAGTGACACAACAGTAAGAATAAGTGAGGCATATATAAGAATCTGCTCAAATATATGTATTGGTGTAGCTGCATTTGGGAATACAGTCGCCAGATCCGGGATCATCACACAAAGCATAACCATTGTAACTGCTGTTTTGACTTTGCCCCACCATCCCGCTGCTATTACTATTCCATTATCAGCAGCCACAAGTCTGAATCCGCTAATAATGAATTCTCTTGAAATAATAACTATAACTATCCATGCCGGGATTCTTCCGAATTCAATCAATGCTATCATCGCTGCAGATACCAGTAGCTTATCGGCTAGAGGATCCATAAACTTTCCGAAGTCTGTTACCAGGTTGTATTTTCTAGCTATCTTTCCGTCTACCATATCAGACAGAGATGCGATTATATATATTGCAAGGGCTATCCATTTATTAGCAGGTATAGCACTTATATAAAATACAACCAGGAATACCGGAATAAGTATTACACGGAATATAGTTATTTTATTAGGTAAATTCATTATTATTTCCTCTCGTCATTATTTGAGTTTATTATAGAAATACAAAGCAACGTAAATTATAATAGAAAACCTTTTTTAAGTCTAGCTACAAGAGTCTCGCTTCAAGATCGTATACATCTGAATCAGTGATGACTACTCTCACTATCTCGCCGGAGATAAGCTCTCTGTCAGAATCGATAAAAATCATACCATCTATATCTGGAGCGTCCATATAAGAACGAGCTACATATACATCATCATCTGATAAATATCCGTCAACGATTACATCAAACTCTTTATCTATATAAGATTCAAGCTTTTCAGCTGAAATGTCCTGTTGCAGGAGCATTATATCTTCAAGACGTTCATTTTTAGTATCATCATCTATCTGATCATCAAATGTTGCCGCAGGAGTTCCTTCTTCCTGAGAATAAGTAAATACACCAACATGATCAAGCCTTAACTCTGCAAGTGTATCTAACAGAAGTTCATGCTCATCAGGTGTTTCTCCTGGAAATCCTGTAATTATTGTGGTTCTGATAATGATATCAGGAATCTTAGCTCTCAGCTTCTCAACAACATTTCTGATACCTGCATTATCTATTCTACGTCCCATTCTCCTAAGTACATCATCTTCAGTATGCTGAATAGGCATATCTATGTAATGAAGCACCTTAGGATTTCGAGCCATCTCATCGATTAGCTCATCATATATTTCTTCTGGATAAGCATATAATAGTCTTATCCACTCTATTCCATCTATCTTACTAAGCTCACGAAGTAAAATGTGAAGTCTTTTCTCCCCATACAGGTCGACTCCATAATAAGTAGTTTCCTGAGCTACAAGAATAAGCTCTTTAACTCCTGAATCAGCAAGAACCTTAGCCTCACTGATAATAGCTTCCATAGGAATACTCTTATATTTACCCTTGAAATAAGGTATAGCGCAATATGTACAACGCTTATCGCATCCATCTGCTATCTTAAGATACTCAAGGTATGGTCGTTCAGTAACAACACGAGAAATAATAGTTCTATCAGGATATGGAGCATCGAGTTCCTCGAATCTCATAACTTTATTATCGGCATCTACTTTATTTGATTTATCTGAAGCCTCTTTTGACTTAAGCTCATCAATAACATCCACTATAGAATCGAGACTCATAGTACCTATAAATGCATCAACCTCGGGTATCTCATTCTCTATCTGATCCTTGTACCTCTGCGCCATGCATCCTGTACAAATAAGATATTTAAGACGCCCCTTCTTAAGTTCAGCTAATTCAAGAAGCTTATCTATACTCTCCTGAGTTGCAGACTCAATGAAACAGCAGGTGTTAACCACTGCAACATCAGCCTCTTCCGGATCAGAAGTTAAGTTGTAATCGCTGGAATCAATAAGTCCCAGCATTCTTTCACTATCAGCTGTATTCTTATCACAGCCTAGTGTAACTAAAACTACATTGTACATACTATTTCCTATTATTTAAGTGAGTGAGTATATAGGGACGTTTCTTATTTACTCACTTGTTAGTTGTTCATTAGGGCTGACTGGAGGCAGTTGTTCATAAGTTCTGCGATAGTCATAGGTCCTACACCACCTGGAACTGGAGTAATCTTTCCAGCAACCTCAGCGGCACTATCAAAATCAACATCTCCACAAAGCTTCTTAGTTCCATTAATTCTGTGGATTCCTACATCGATAACTGTAGCACCCTCTTTGATATATGAACCATCTATAAACTTAGGCTGACCGATAGCAACAACCAGCACATCTGCAGCCTTACATATTTCTTTAAGATTCTTAGTATGAGAATGACAGATAGTAACTGTTGCATTCTCTCTCAGAAGAAGTACACTCATTGGCTTACCAACTATATTGCTTCTTCCAACTACTACAGCATTTGCCCCGTCAAGCACTGTACCACTTCTCTTCAGAAGCTCTATAACTCCGGCAGGTGTACATGATACAAAACCCGGAACACCTATACTAAGTCTTCCCACGCTTTCAGGATGGAATCCATCAACATCCTTATCAGGACTAATAGCCCTTATAACCTTATCCTCATCTAAATGCTTTGGAAGAGGAAGCTGTACAAGTATACCATTTACAGAATCATCCTTATTCAAATCATCAATAAGTTTCATAAGCTCTTCCTGAGTTGTCTCCTCCGGAAGCTCAAATGATTTGGAGTTAATACCTGTATATTCACACGCCTTCTTCTTATTACCAACATATACAGTAGATGCAGGGTCATTTCCTACTAAGATAACTGCTAATGTAACCTCAACACCCTTAGCCTTAAGCTCAGCTACCTTCTCCTTTACCTCATCCTTTAAATCCTGTGATATTTTCTTACCATCAATTAATTCAGCCATTTTATATAATTTTTCTCCTATTTATTTATATTGCTTCGACATCTGAAATATGCCTGACAAACGATAGCGGAGTCCACTTAGTGAGACCGAGCTCGTGGACGACGGGTTTGCGCTTCGACCTAACAACTATTCATCTTAAATAAATGACCGGTCGATAGTGCAAAGAGGAGTCCCAAAGAGAGCGACGGTCGAACTTAGTGAGCGCAGCGTGTTTGGCAGGTGTATTATCAGACTAGAAGCAAATCAAAATATTCAATAAGATTACTAGAATAAACCTACAATCTCACCGGATTCCAGCACATCGATACGCTCTGCTGCAGGACTCTTTGGAAGTCCAGGCATAGTCATTATCTGACCTGCTATAGCAACTACGAATCCAGCACCTGCAGACACATAAACTTCTCTTATATTAACCTTGAAGCCTGTAGGCCTGCCAAGGAGCTTCTGATCATCTGAAAGTGAATACTGTGTCTTAGCCATACATACCGGTACATTTCCGAATCCAAGAGCCTCCAGCTTCTTAAGAGCATTGTTAGCCTCCGGACTATATTCAACACCATCTGCACCATAGATTTCCTTAGAGATTGTCTCAATCTTCTCCTTAAGACTAAGATCATCCTCATAAAGGAACTTGAAGTCAGGACTTCCTTCTTCGATAGCATCAAGAACCTGCTTAGCAAGGTCGATACCACCGTCTCCGCCCTTCTCCCATACTTCTGAGATAGCGAAGCGACATCCTCTCTCCTCTACGAACTCTTTGATTGCAGCAACCTCTGCATCTGTATCAGCAACGAACTTGTTTATTGTAACAACAACAGGTACATTGTATTTCTTGAGATTCTCTATATGCTTACCAAGATTTACGATACCCTTCTTAAGAGCCTCAACATTCTCAATATTAAGTTCATCCTTAGGGATACCACCATTATACTTAAGCGCTCTGGCTGTAGCCACAAGTACAACTGCATCTGGCTTAATTCCAGCCATACGGCACTTGATATCAAGGAACTTCTCAGCACCCAGGTCTGCACCGAAGCCTGCCTCTGTAATAACCAGGTCTGCAGCCTTAAGAGCAAGCTTGGTAGCTCTTACTGAGTTACATCCATGAGCAATATTTGCAAATGGACCACCATGTACAAATACAGGATTATTCTCAAGTGACTGAATCAGGTTAGGTCTGATAGCATCCTTAAGAAGAACTGTCATTGCACCAACAGCCTTAAGCTGAGCCGCTGTAACAGGCTCATTGTCATAGTTATAAGCTACGATTATTCTACCAAGTCTAGCCTTAAGATCCTCAAGATTCTCAGCCAGACAGAGAATAGCCATAACCTCTGTTGCAACTGTTATACAGAAATGATCCTCTCTAACAACACCGTCAAGTCTCTTACCAAGACCAACAGTTATATTTCTAAGAGCTCTATCATTCATATCCAGACATCTCTTAATAACAACTCTCTTAGGATCAATTCTAAGTTCATTTCCCTGAAGCAAGTGATTATCCAGCATAGCACATAGAAGGTTATTTGCAGATGTTATCGCATGGAAATCGCCTGTAAAGTGAAGATTTAGCTTGTCCATAGGAACAGCCTGAGCATATCCACCACCGGCAGCACCGCCCTTAATACCAAAGCAAGGTCCAAGGGATGGCTCTCTTATAGCTACTACTGAGTTAACATCCAGCTTTCTCATGGCATCGCCAAGTCCGAGTGTTACTGTAGTCTTTCCTTCACCGGCAGGTGTTGGATTGATAGCTGTAACAAGAACAAGCTTTCCATTATCCTTATCAGCCAGCTTACCAATGAACTCATCACTGAGCTTAGCCATACTCTTTCCATACATTTCGATATCATCTTCAGTAGCGCCAATCTTTTCAGCTATCTGTCTGATATCAAGCATCTTAGCTTCCTGTGCGATTTGGATGTCTGTCTTCATAATTATCTCCTTAACATATGATTATTATACTGTTATATTTATGGTTTCTTTATGACATGCTATCTAGTCTCTCATCAAATTCAGAAATATTCATCAGAATCTTTCTAGGCTTTGTTCCCTCTTCCGGTCCTACAACTCCGAACTCCTCAAGCTGATCCATAATGCGGGCAGCCCTGTTAAAACCGATTCGAAGCATTCTCTGTAGATATCCTATAGATGCCTTATCCTTCTCTATTACGAATCTTGCAGCATCTTCGAAATATTCATCGTATCTGTCTCCATCATCAGAGGATGAACCGCTGGAAGAACCGCCACCACCTCCAACATTAGACGAATCTATACTCTGTGTTACTTCTTCATCATAGGAAGCCTCAGCATTATCCTTGATGTAATTAACAACAGCCATAACTTCATCATCATCGATGAAGGCACCCTGTACTCGGACAGGCTTAGTATATCCTGTTGGGTAAAATAACATATCACCCTTACCAAGTAGCTTCTCTGCTCCAACCATATCAAGAATAGTTCTTGAATCAACTCCTGATGAAACCGCAAATGCGATTCTGGAAGGTACATTTGCCTTAATAAGTCCGGTTATAACGTCAACAGATGGTCTCTGGGTAGCAATAACCAAGTGAATACCAGCTGCTCTTGCCAGCTGTGACAGTCTAACAATACTGTCCTCAACCTCTTTATGAGCTACCATCATCAGATCAGCCAGCTCATCTACAATAACAACCAGCTGATACATATGTTTAAACATAGGATCCTCGTTAGGCCCCTGTTCATTAACCTTCTTATTAAAACCTTCGATATTTCTGACATTATAATTTGCAAACAACTGATATCTCTTAGTCATTTCATCAACTGCCCAGTTAAGAGCTCCTGCTGCCTTCTTAGGATCAGTTACAACAGGAATAAGCAGATGAGGTATTCCATTATAAGATGTCAGCTCGACCATCTTAGGGTCTACCATTATAAGTCTTACATCCTCAGGTGAGGACTTATAGAGAATACTCATTATAAGAGTATTTATACAAACAGATTTACCAGAACCTGTGGCACCAGCAATAAGTAAGTGGGGCATCTTCGCGATATCGCTTATAACGAGCTGACCACTGATGTCCTTACCAACTGCAAATGCAACATTAGACTTAAATCTTCTGAAGAGATCATTATCTATAAGGTCTCTAAAATATACAACCTGGTTAGTCTTGTTAGGTATCTCTATACCAATAGCAGCTTTTCCGGGAATAGGTGCTTCTATTCTGATATCTGCAGCAGCAAGTGCCATCTTGATATCATTTTCAAGAGAAAGTATCTTATTAACTCTGACCCCCTGCTCAGGCTGCAGCTCATATCTTGTAATAGCAGGACCAACGCTACAATTTGTTATAGTAACATTTACACCGAAGCTTTCAAGTGTAGACTTAAGAGTAATAGCCGTCTCTCTAACAGTTGCATCTCCAGTTTTATCATAGGAAGATCTTCCACCTGATCTAAGAAGCTTAACTGGAGGGAACTTGTATTTTTTCTTGGAATCAGAACGCTTGCTTATCTCATTGGATATTTCCTTAGTCGCCTCATTCTTATCCTTCTCAGTAACCTTCTCAACCTCTTCAGGCTCCTCCAGAACTGTTCTTTTCTTAGGTCCCTTATAGCTTTCAGTTACCGAACCACTACTCTCCTCATACCTTGTATCACTACCAAGAGGATCATTATATGTAGAAGGATCAACCTCCAGCTCGAAGAAATCCTTAGGCTTATATTCAGGAGCTATCTCAGTAACCGCCTTTATTTCCTTGAGTGAATCCTTTGGCTTCGCCTGTAATGTATCACCTGTTGGTTCAAGCACCTTGATATCACTAAGTATTCCGCTGTCAGACTTAACATCCTTCAGCTCCTGAGCGGCAGGAATCTTGACATCAACCATCTTGGATCTGGCTTTTTGCCTCTTTGCAAGAGCTCTCTCCTTAGCTTTCGCCTCAGCTCTTGCCTTAGCTTCTTCTTCTGATTTTCTGATTATTTCTTCTATTTCACGTTCTTCATCATCGTCGTAATCTTCATCGTCATCATCATTATAAACAGCTTCTCTAAGATTAAGGAACATGAATAATCTACCAATGTCCGCTAGACGAACATTAGTAACCACAATAATAGCAATAAGCGCAAGAAGTACAGTTATGATAACAGCGCCTACTCTACTAAGAAGCTTAGCGATAAGAACTATTATTCCACCGAATATTACACCACCACCTCTATGATCAGAATATCCATCAAAATAAAGCTCTTTTATTCCAACTCCTTTTGTTCCAACAACCAGCTGACATATAAAACCAAATGCCAGGAATAGAACCATTATCCATATAAGTTTCTTGATAAGCTTAGGCTTAGGTCCATTTGCCATAATGAAGCAAAATGCCACAAAGAAAAACAGTGGCAATACATAAAAAGCAGCTCCGAAGAGTCCAAAGAAAAATCCACTGAATATCTTACCAACTTTTCCACATACGCCATAAGTACCTAATACAAGTATCAGATTTATAGCGAAGAATACAATGGTATAGATATCACGTAGATTTTCTGGAGGCGTCTTAGCCTCTTCTCTTTCGGCTGCCCTTTGCTTCATGTAAGCCTTTGTATTACGGTTAGGTGTTCTACTAGTTGTTCTTGTTGTTCTTTTTGTAGTTTTTCTGGAACCAGACTTTGAACTCGCCATTTATTTCCACCTTGTAAACCCCTCCATAGAAGCTATGGAGGGGATATAATTTATGAAATATAGAGAATTACTTCATTCTCATCTTTTAACTTGTCCGCAGGCAAGTATGGACTATCAAGACTCTCCCCATTTAAGGTCATAATCTTGAAGCCGCTTTCAGCACCATTAGGATTGTAAACCTTGATATTTAAATGAGCCCCACGGAAATCCTTAGATATCTCGAATTCTTTCCAATCTGATGGAATAGATGGAGCAATCTTTAATCCGTAGAAATCAGGTCTCATACCCAAGATCCCTTCAACGCATCCAACCATAACAGTTGATGCTGTTCCTGTAAGCCAATGAACATGTGCTCTACCATGTTTAGGGCTATCCTTACCCTCAACAAACTGACCATAGCAATATGGTTCAAGCTTTCTGATCTCAGCCTTGTCATTCTGGGCTGCAGGAGCATTTTCCATAAAGTATTCAAATGCTCTATTACCGTGTCCCTTAAGAGCCTCAGCAAGAATTATCCAACCCTGCGGCTGTGAGAAAATACCACCATTTTCTTTAGTAGAAGCATTAAACAGAAGCATCAGTGCTCCGTCAAATGCATGTTCCTTATAAGCTGGCGCCATAAGCATAACACCGTAATCAGTGTTAAGCTCTCTATGTACACTTTCAAGTGCAAGATCGGACTGTTCTTCACTTGCAAATCCACTGATAACTGACCAGCTCTGTGGGTTAAGCCACATATTAGCCTCTGGATCATTTCTGTTACCAATTTCGTCTCCTGACTCCATATAGCCTCTAATGAATCTATCTTCGTTCCAGCACTCGCTGAGAATCTTACCCAGCTTCTCCTGCTGTTCATTGATATAAGCTATATATTCAGAATCATTCTTATGCTCAGCAAACTTCTTGATTACTGTAAATGCGTAATACAGCTGGAATGCAACGAAGGTTGATTCTCCTTTCTTTCCAAGTCTCAGACAGTCATTCCAGTCAGCATGAAGACCCGCTGGCATACCATGATTTCCAAGTCTGTTAAGTGAGAAATCGATTGCACGCTTCAGATGATCATAAACAGATCCCTCATCCTTATTAGCATAAGTAATAACTTCATCTATAAAGTCAAGATTTCCTGACTCTGAAATATACTTAAATACTGTTGGGAATAGCCACAGTGCATCATCAGCTCTGTATGATGGATGGCCTGTTTCCTTAGCATATACTGAATTCTCATCATTTTCGTCAGGACAAGTCTCATGACCTGCATTGTGGTTGAACTTAACAAGTGGAAGTCCACCGCCATTATCAACCTGAGCTGAAAGCATGAATCTAATCTTATCAGCAGCCATTTCAGGATCCAGATGAATAATACCCTGAATGTCCTGTACAGTATCTCTGTAACCATATCCATTTCTAAGACCACAATAGATAAATGAAGCAGCTCTGGACCAGATAAAGGTCATGAAGCAGTTAAATGCATTCCACGTATTTATCATTGTATTGAACTCTTCACTTGGTGTCTTAACCTGGAAATGATTAAGCTTACCATGCCAGTAAGTAATAAGCTCTTTAAGGTCTGCGTCAACAGCCGCCTCAGCATTAGCATAATTAGCTATTATGGCTTCAGCCTCTTCATCAGACTTCATACCAACTATGAATACCAGATTCTTTGACTCACCTGGTGCCAGGCTAATCTTAGAAGAAAGAGCTCCACAGCTGTTAAGGTTATAATTCATTTCTCCACCAAGATCACCGGTCTCTACTCCGATAGGATTTGAATAATTGTGGTAATTTCCAAGGAATGCCTCCTTATCACCACAATAGGAAGAAACCGGAGAACCAGCAAGACCAAGGAACCTCTGCTTAACAGTGCTTCCATTTACTGAAGATTTACTTACATTCTCATTTATCACCTGCTTTACTCTATTATTCATAAAGTAAGTTCTAGTAATAAAGAGTGTATACTGAAGGTTAACCTGATCCTGCTCATAGTTACCCTCGTTAGTGAACTCGGCATAACCTGTAATGGTCAGATCTCTTTCCTTATCAGAATTATTTGTTACCTTTACAGCCCAAACTTCATAGGTCTTATCAAGTGGTACATAATATGTAGCCTCTGATTTGATTCCCTGATAGTCAGCCTTGATAACAGTATATGCTGTACCATGTCTTACCTCACTTTTAAATGTATCAAGTGATTTGCCGACTGGCATCCATGAGTTTGACCAGTATTCACCGGACTCGTTATCTCTAAGATAGATATAACGACCCGGCTGATCAAAACTGTTAAATACATATCTAAGAATACGGCCGTTAGCTCCTGACTTCTCAAAGCTGTAACCTCCAGCATTATTAGAAATGATAGCACCATACTCTGGTGAGCCAAGATAATTGGCCCATGGAGCCGGTGTATCAGGTTTTGTTATAACGTATTCTTTCCTAGTTTCATCAAAAAACCCGTATTGCATAACAAATTCCTCTCATAATGTAACTTGAAACTATTCTGCATCCTTAAGTGAAAGGCTGATCTTGCCCATCTCGATACCAAGAACCTTAACTCTTACCTTGTCACCGATATTAACAACATCTTCTACCTTCTCAACTCTTTCCTTAGCGAGTTTAGATATATGGATCATACCATCCTTATTAGGTGTAATCTGCACAAATGCTCCAAATGGCATAATTCTAACAACTTCACCCTCATAAGTCTTTCCAACCTCGATAGGATCTACTATAAGCTTAATAGTCTTGATTGCATTATCGATTCCATCCTGGTTGATTCCACAAACTGAAACCATTCCTTCATCATCAATATCAATCTTAACTTCATTCTCTTCAATGATCTGATTGATCATCTTACCCTTCTGTCCAATAACATCACCAATCTTCTCAGGATCTATCTGTAATGAAACAATCTTTGGAGCATATTCATTAACTGTCTCACGAGGAGCCGGGATAGCTTTAAGCATGCACTCATCAAGTATGAAGAATCTAGCCTGTCTTGTGCGTTCGATAGCACCCTTAATTATCTCATTTGTAAGACCATGAATCTTGATATCCATCTGAATAGCTGTAATACCTTCCTTAGTACCTGCTACCTTGAAGTCCATATCTCCGAAGAAATCTTCAAGACCCTGAATATCTGTAAGAAGTACAAAGTCATCATCTGTCTCACCTGTAACAAGACCACAGCTGATACCTGCTACTGGAGCCTTAATAGGAACACCTGCTGCCATAAGTGACATACATGAAGCACAGGTTGAACCCATAGATGTTGAACCATTTGACTCAAATGTCTCGGATACGGCACGGATAGCGTATGGGAATTCTTCCTTAGATGGAAGTACTGGAACAAGTGCTCTCTCTGCAAGTGCTCCATGTCCAATCTCACGACGTCCAGGACCACGGCTAACCTTTGTCTCACCTACTGAATATGAAGGGAAGTTATAATGATGCATATATCTCTTCTCTGTAACATATTCATCAAGACCATCAATTCTCTGAGCCTCTGAAAGAGGTGCAAGAGTTACGATATCACAGATCTGTGTCTGTCCACGAGTGAACATAGCAGAACCATGAACTCTAGGAATAATATCAACCTCAGCTGCAAGTGGTCTGATCTGGTCAAGTGCACGACCATCAGGACGCTTGTGATCCTTAAGAATCATCTTACGAACTGTCTTCTTCTGATACTGATACAGTGCATCACCTAAGAAGCTAAGCCACTCTTCATTGTCAGCATATCTTTCCTTAAGCTGCTCCTTGAATGCATCGATATTCTTCTCTCTAGTCTGCTTGTCGTCTGTAAATACAGCCTCTTCCATAGTTTCTGGAGGAATAACAGACTTAATATCCTCGAAGAGCTCTTCTGGAACTGCATAGCTCTTGTACGTGAACTTAGGCTTTCCACAGTCAGCTACAATCTTATCGATGAACTCGATAACCTTCTGATTTACCTTATGAGCCTCGAAGATAGCCTCAAGCATCTTCTCCTCTGGTACCTGATTAGCACCGGCCTCGATCATGATAACCTTATACTTTGTTGAAGCAACTGTAAGGTTAAGGTCTGAAACTGAAAGCTGTGCAGCACTTGGGTTAAATACCAGATGATCATTTATAAGACCAACCTGTGTTGTAGCACATGGACCGTCAAATGGGATATCTGATATAGATGTTGCTATAGCAGAACCAAGCATAGCTGTAAGCTCTGGTCTGCACTCTGGATCAACTGAGAGAACTAAGCTCTCAAGAGTTACATCATTTCTGAAATCCTTTGGGAAAAGAGGTCTCATAGGTCTGTCGATTACACGGCATGTAAGTGTAGCATTTTCAGACGCCTTACCCTCTCTCTTATTAAAGCCACCAGGTATCTTACCTACTGCGTACATCTTCTCATTATACTCAACTGAGAGTGGGAAGAAATCGATACCGTCTCTTGGCTCCTTTGATGCTGTTGCTGTTGAAAGCACTACTGTATCACCGTAATGAATAAGTACTGCTCCATTTGCCTGCTTAGCTACTCTATCAACGTCTACGCGAAGAGTCTTTCCAGCAAGCTCCATTTCATACTTCTTGTACATTTTTCGTCTCCTTCGAAATATTATGTATTTGATTATCCGAGGTTCCGAAACGACTGAAAAACCATGAAAAAACCTTTTGCCAGGTTAACTTATATTCATGGCTTTTCAGCAGTCTCGGTTCGGGAATAAACAGTTGTTCCCATCACCTCGCATAATCCTTACAAGTTTACCATAACAAAAGGTGCTATTCAACTAAATTTATTATATTTTCTAATGTTTTTTTCACCGGAATCTTTTTATTATAAATATTTAGAAATCTATAATCTCGGCTATCTCAGAAGGTGTTAATCTATCAGTATAAATGACCTGGTCAGCAAATATCTCATAATAAGGATTTCTACTGTCCAGCATCATGCTAACACGCTTTCTAAGTTCTTCCTCTGATTCTGACTGAAGAAGAGGTCTCGAAGAATCCCCTTTGACACGCTCCACTATCGTATCTACATCAGCCTTAAGATAAACTACATGACCTAACTTTCCTAAGTTATCTCTATTTCCTTTTCTAAGAACAGCTCCACCGCCTGTGGATATAACAGTATTAGATAGATGTTTTAGATCAGCTATCACCTGTGATTCCAGATTCCTGAAATACTCCTCTGACTCATATGTGAAGATGTCATTTATAGATCTTCCCTCTTTCTCGACTATATATGCATCAAGATCAATGAAGTTCATTTTTCTGTCCTTGGCAAGAATTGTACCAACACTTGTCTTACCGGAACCCATGTATCCAACAAGAACTATGTTCTCACCGTATATCTTCTTACATAGTTCAGCATAAACTGTTTCAGCTATTTCAGGTATTATCTTCACGCCGAACCACATTTCAAATGCAATAATACCCTGATACAGAAGCATAGTAAGACCATTATCATTCTTAATCCCAAGTCTATCTAAAGTAGCAAGAAATGGAGTAACCGCAGGATTATATATCAGGTCATAGCCATACTCTGCCATTTTATAGAAATCATCATCCTCTATTAGCCTTCCATCTTCCTCTTTAAGTCCTAGAGAAGTGCACTGGAACATTATATACTTATCTTCAGGAATAGACTTATAATCTGCCTGCGCAATAGGTGTAATAAGCTCATTATCTGCCGCGAGAGCCTGAGCCTTTTCAAAACTTCGATTAATCAGATATATCTTAGAAACCCCTGCATTCTTAAGCATAATGGATACAGCCCGCGCTGCACCTCCTGCTCCAAGGATAATAGCCTTCTTACCCTCCAGCTCAATACCTTTAGATTCTAGAGCTCTCTTAAGACCTGGCATATCAGTATTATAGCCCTTATAGCCGCCATTAGAACGGACCAGAGTATTAACAGCTCCTATCTCAGCAGCTTCCTCATCTATACCGCTAAGAACTTTTATCACCTCCTGCTTATATGGCACAGTTACGTTCAAGCCATAAACATCAGATGCTGCAAGTCCATTAACAGCGGTAACTATATCACTTTCTACATGAATAGGAACATAAACTGCATCTATTCCTAATATCTCACACAAAGTATTATGTATAACCGGCGAAAGCGTATGCTCTATCGGATTACCAATCACCCCTAATATCTTCGTTCTTCCATCTATGTGCATTTTTTCTTACTCCTTATAAATGCCTACATTGTCTTCCAACATACATAATATATTTAGAGACCGTTGCGGGTCTCGGCGCTTAGCAATTCACAAGTGCAAAGCACGAAGTAAGAGCTTAGCGAGCGAAGCGGCCGCTAGGGGTAGCCCGCACCGAGCGGAAGCGATGTCGATAAATATATTATGTATGATGGAAGACGAAAATTATTATAACACATAAAAGAAAAAAGGCACATAAAATGTGCCTTTAGAATACAGATTATTTTCTAAGTCCAAGCTTCTGAACTATAGCTCTGTAACGCTCGATATCCTTACTCTTAAGGTATGCAAGCATATTTCTTCTCTGACCTACCATCTTAAGAAGTCCTCTTCTTGAATGGAAATCATTTGGATGATCCTTGAAATGCTCATTAAGATCATTGATTCTTGCTGTAAGAATAGCTACCTGTACTTCTGGTGAACCTGTGTCGTTTGCACCACTACCATACTTAGCAGCGATCTCAGCCTTCTGCTCTTTAGTAATCATAGTTACTACCTCCTTTATAATATATACGCCACATACCGAGTCTCGGTCGGAGTTCTCCGCAAACACAGTATGGGTTAAAAACATGTGTATTCTATACGAATAACCAATTTATGTCAAGTAGATTTTATTTACTTATATCATAAGCTTTAAAAAGTTTATCCATAGTTGCTGTAGTGTTGCTCATCATCAGATCCAGAATAGTCATTGCCACCATCGCCTCAACAACTACAACTGCTCGAGGAGCAATGATTGGGTCATGTCTACCCTTTATCTCAATCTCAACCTCATTCTGATTTTTATCAACGGTGTGCTGTTTCTGGAAAATTGAAGGAGTAGGTTTAAATGCGGCTCTGAGACAAATAGTAGAACCATCTGAGATTCCGCCAAGTATTCCGCCGCTGTGATTAGTGGTCTTGACAACCTTACCTTCCTCTATATTGAAGCCATCATTGTTTTCTGAGCCGCGAGCTTTCACAACATCAAAGCCGTCGCCTATCTCTATACCCTTTACGGCTCCAATTGACATTACAGCACTTGCAAGCCTGGCATCCAACTTATCGAAAACCGGTTCCCCGATTCCTGCAGGAACATTTGTAGCCATACACTCAACCAGTGCACCCGTCGAATCCTTCTCTTCCATCAGCTGCTCTACATATTTAGCCGCCCTTTCAGCAGCCTCTTTATCCGGCATACACAGTCCATTATTGAACATTTCCTCATACGAAAAATTATTATAATCTATGGAAATGTCCCCTATCTGTTTAACATACGCCTGAACACCGATTCCCATAGTTTTAAGAATCTTAATCGCTATAGCCCCGGCCGCAACTCTTGCAGCAGTCTCACGTCCTGAAGATCTGCCACCTCCTCTATAATCTCTGAAACCGTACTTTACATCAAAACCATAATCAGCATGACCCGGACGATACTTATCAGCTATATCGCTGTAGTCCTTAGATTGCTGAGAAGTATTTTCTATTACAAGCATGATGGGAGTTCCTGTCGTCTTACCTTCGAATACCCCAGACAGGATCTTAACCTTATCCGCCTCGCTTCTAGGAGTCGCAAACTTAGACTGACCAGGTTTGCGTCTATCCAGAAAGCTCTGTATATATTCCTCATCTATCTCGAGTCCTGCCGGACAACCATCAACTATAGCTCCAAGCCCGGCACCATGTGACTCCCCAAATGTTGTCACCCTAAAAATGTTACCAAAAGATGAACCACTCATAATTTAACCCTTTCAATAAAACTAAATCAGATACATTATAAATAAATCCCATAAAAGAAACAAGACAGAGGTTTTATCCCCTGTCTCATTTACCCCCACAAACAAAACTTAAGCTCTTGGATGAGCTTTGTCATATACTTCCTTAAGCTTGCTTGATTTTCCTCTTAGATATATCTGAGTTGTAGATATATCTGAATGACCAAGCATTTCCTGAAGGCTTGCCAGATCTGCACCATTTATAACCATATGAGTTGCAAATGAATGTCTAATCATATGAGGAGTTATATCCTTATCAATTCCCGCCTTCTTCGCATAAGATTTGAGGACCTTCCAGAAGCCCTGTCGTGACATCATATCACCCTTAACATTAGTAAAGAGATATTCAGAGTCAGCACACATGGACGGTCTCACTTCTGTTATATACTTATTGAGAGCAAACTTAGCAGCATTCTCAATAGGTATTATTCTGCTCTTTGTTCTATCATGACACTCAATATAATTGAGCGAAAGATTCACATCTGAAATCTTGAGAGATATAAGTTCAGATACTCTAAGTCCTGTAGCATACAGAAGCTCAAGCATAGCTTTATCTCTTATCTCCTTAGGAGTATCACCAGATGGCTGTTCAAGAAGAAGATTTACTTCCTCAATAGTAAGAGTCTCTGGTGTTTTCTTCTCAACCTTTGGTGGTTTCAGGCCATCTGTTGGATTGCCCTGCACCTTGCCATTCTCTAATAGAAAAATAAAAAATGATCTGATGCTTGCAATACTTCTAGATACAGTAGCCGAACTTTTCTTTTCGCCTTCCATATACAAAACATAAGAACGAAGTAATGTAGTATTTACATCCTTCACGTCCTTTACACCGTTGCTATCTAGAAAGTCATTCAACTTTATCAGATCACGTCTATAAGATTGAACAGTATTAAGACTACTCTTTTTAACAGTAGTCAAATATTCAATATATTTTTCAATCTCTTGTTCCACTATACTTAACCCACCCAATTAAATATTGCCTGTAATAATAATTACATATTTGTTACAAAGCGATAGTGATATTAGTATAGTGGTAAATTTACATAAAATCAACCATAATTTTTTAACTAAATCCGTCGTAACCCCTTTAAATTAGGGGTTTTTTACAATATAAAGTGTACTAAACATAAAATCGTCACTAAATCTTGTGGATTCGAAAAGTAAAAATTTTTTTCATTTTGGTTACGGTTTTTACATAATTTTTGTTAAATAATTGTAAAGAATGTTAATTTTATTCTATTTTGTCTCGTAACAACATATAAGCCTGGATAGCAATAATAGTTTTGCTGTCATTTATACGCCCCATATTAATGTAATCCATAGCCTCTTCCGGCGACAACTTGATTATCTCGATAAACTCATCTTCATCTCTGTTAAGGCTTCCTTCTTCCAGATCCGTGCCTATATAAACAGCAGTTCTCTCACTGAAAAGCCCAGCAGCAGCAAGAATATAGTTCACGAAATGTAACTTCCCAGGAATAAGACCCGTCTCTTCCTGAGCCTCCCTAATAGCACATTTATAAAAAGGATTATCAGCTTTTAGAAAGTCATCAGTATTGTAAGCCTCTTTAGTTTGATTCTTGACATCACGACTATCAGCATCAAAATCCTCCGCACAGCCTGCTGGTATCTCTATATCATAGTCATTTATGGAATTCCTGTACTGCTTTACAAATAGAAGCTTCTCATCCTTATCCACAAGAAGAACTCCGGAGCCATTTCTATTTTCAACAAAGTCGTAGTAAACCTTCTTTCCATCAGGTCTGACCAGAGTATCCTCATAGACTTTAACTCGATGAGCCTTATATTTAATATCTCTTTTTAATAATTCATATTTATTCATAACAACCTCAATAACTCAATAAAGTAAAATCCACCTGCACTCTTTCGAGAGCAGGTGGTCTTAATTATTTAGCGTAATCAGTTACTCTGGATTCACGAATAAGGCTTACCTTGATCTGACCAGGATATTCCAGCTCATCTTCGATTTGCTTAGAAATATCTCTTGCCAGAAGTACCATATCCGCATCCGAAATCTTGTCTGGGACAACTGAAACTCTGATTTCTCTACCAGCCTGAATAGCAAAGGATCTCTCTACACCATTGAAACCATTAGCAATTTCTTCCAGCTTAGTAAGTCTGGTTGTGTAGGTCTCAAGGGTTTCTCTTCTTGCACCAGGTCTAGCAGCTGATATAGCATCAGCAGCCTGTACGATACAAGCAATAAGAGATTCTGCTTCACAATCACCATGATGTGATGCAACCGTATTGATAACTGTAGCATTTTCCTTATATTTTCTACATAAGTCAACACCGATAGTAACATGTGAGCCTTCCATCTCATGATCGATAGATTTACCGATATCATGTAGAAGTCCTGCTCTCTTAGCAAGCTTAACATCCTCGCCAAGTTCTCCAGCCATAATTCCACTCAAATGAGCAACCTCGATTGAGTGCTTAAGTGCATTCTGTCCATAGCTTGTTCTGAACTTCATACGACCCAGAAGCTTAATAAGCTCTGGATGTAATCCGTGAACACCAACCTCGAGGGCCGCAGCCTCTCCTTCTTCACGCATCTTAGTATCCACTTCCTTCTTAGCCTTCTCGACCATTTCCTCGATTCTGGCAGGATGGATACGTCCGTCTACGATAAGCTTCTCAAGCGCAACACGTGCAACCTCACGTCTTACTGCGTCAAAGCTTGATAATACAACTGCTTCAGGAGTGTCATCTATAATAAGATCAACACCTGTAAGAGTTTCAAGAGTACGTATATTACGTCCTTCACGACCAATTATACGACCTTTCATCTCATCACTTGGCAGCTGAACTAATGAAACTGTAGATTCTGATACAACATCAGCGGCACATTTCTGTATAGCGCCAACTACGATTTCCTTAGCCTTCTTATCAGCTTCTTCCTTAGCTCTGGATTCCAATTCCTTAATCATTATCGCTGTTTCATGCTTAACATCATCTTCAACGGTTCTAAGTAAATATTCCTTAGCCTGTTCAGAGGTAAGTCCAGAGATTCTCTCCAGTTCCTGTTGTCTCCTAGCTGAGAGCTCTTCTACTTCAGATACTTTCTTGGCAAGATTTGCTTCCTTTGCAGTAAGAGATTGTTCTCTACGCTCTAAGGTGTCGCTCTTCTTGTCCAGATTCTCTTCTCTCTGAAGGACTCTCTTCTCCATATGCTGAATCTCAGATCTGCGATCCTTGACTTCCTTTTCGATGTCATTCTTAGTCTTAAGGGCATCTTCCTTGGCTGTCAGGAGTATATCTCTCTTCTTTGACTCAGCAGTCTTTAAAGCATCATCTATTATATCCTTAGCCTTGTCCTCAGCCTTACCTATCTTAGCCTCAGCAATATTCTTGCGATACGCATTACCAACTGCGAAGCCAATAATAAGAGCTATAACAAAGGCGGCTACTGCGATGATCACTGTCATAAGAGTAAGATTCACAGGAGTACCTCCTTTTATTAAAATGTAATGTACATAAAACTTTTAATGCCAGATATACCAAATAGACACACTACTAGCATATAGGCACACTCATATTAGTTTAAACTCTAAAGAATATTATGTCAAGTAATTGTTGATTTTGTCATAACCGAAACCATGTCTCATCATATATGACATAAATCTCTTCTTTACTTTGATATCCCTTAGATCCTGGTCTCTGAACTTCTTATTAATCAGTCCCTCTATTACGTCCTCTTCAGAGATTCCTTCATCCTGATATACATTATCAATAAGCTCCTGATACTTTGAGCAATCAATACCTCTATCAGATATCTCTTTTTCTATAAGCCTTCTGCTCTTTTTACGAATATAGCTACGTACAAAGGATTCAACAAATCTACTGTCACTTAGATAACCATATTCAATCATGACATCAATAACCTGATCAATTATCTGTTCCGGAAATCTTTTCATTCTAAGCTTGGTCCTGATTGTATCTGCAGAACATTCTGTTGTAGATACATAACCTATAGCTTTATTATAAGCCCTATCATATACCTTTTCTTTAATCATAGTAATGGTCTCATCTGAGATGTCATTTATATAGAATTCTCTTGCCTCTGGTACATTTAGCCCAAAGTTTTTAAACTCAGACTTATATATACCTCCTATATACTCCTCATTCAGATAAGCAAGATAGGTTTTATTATATAGCACAAACCTTATACTATTCATATATATTCCTATTCTTCAGTAGATGCGTCACCATCTTCTTCTGAATTATTAAAATATATCTCTCTAACCTTAGCTTCTATTTCATCTCTTACCTCTGGATTCTCTTTAAGATAAGCCTTAGCATTTTCTCTACCCTGACCTATCTTCTCACCCAGGTATGCATACCAAGCACCGGACTTCTGTACCACATCACATCCAGCTGCAAGATCAAGAATATCACCTTCCTTAGATATTCCTTCCCCGAACATGATATCAAACTCAGCCTTCTTAAATGGAGGAGCCACCTTATTCTTAACAATAGTAACCCTTGTACGGTTACCTACTCCGTCTCCACCGGTTTTAATAGTCTCTATTCTACGAACATCCATTCTAACTGAAGCATAGAACTTAAGAGCTCTACCACCAGTTGTGGTCTCTGGATTTCCGAACATTACACCAACCTTCTCACGAAGCTGGTTAATGAAGATAACAACACAATTAGTCTTGCTAATAACAGCAGTCAGCTTTCTAAGAGCCTGTGACATAAGTCTGGCATGAAGTCCCACATGGCTGTCACCCATCTCACCATCTATCTCGGCTTTTGGAACAAGCGCAGCAACAGAGTCAATTACTAGAACATCCATAGCTCCAGATCTAACCATTGTCTCAGTGATTTCAAGCGCCTGCTCACCACTATCCGGCTGTGATATATAGAGATTATCTATATCTACACCAATATTCTTTGCATATACAGGATCCAGCGCATGTTCAGCATCTATAAAGCCAGCAAGTCCTCCCCGTTTCTGAACCTCAGCAACCACATGTAAAGCAACTGTAGTCTTACCACTTGATTCAGGTCCATATATCTCAATAATACGTCCTCTAGGCATACCACCTATACCAAGCGCTATATCTAAACTAAGTGAACCTGTTGGAACAGCTTCAATATTCATATTCCCAGCATTGTCACCCAGCTTCATAACCGAGCCTTTACCAAACTGTTTCTCTATCTGCGCAAGAGCCGCATCAAGCGCCTTCATTTTCTCTTCGTTCTGCATAATATCTCCTTTCATTCGTCTGCGGTCCCCTAAACCACATTATCTTGACCCATAAAGTAATTTACATAACTATATATAGCCTAAGACGAACAAAGTTAGTATAGCATAATGACTAAAAAAATGCTATTCTAAGTTTGTAGCATTTCATTGTTTTTTGCGGTGCATTTGGGGGTAGTGAAATATGGTTAATGTAGGAATAATTGCTGAATATAATCCATACCATAATGGTCATAAATATCTCTATAACGAGATAATAAATAAGACAGGAGCAAATAATATCATCTCTGTAATGAGTGGTAATTTCGTACAACGCGGTGGTCCAGCTATGGCTGACAAGTATGCTCGTGCAGAATCCGCTGTACTGGGCGGCATTGATGTCATTTTCGAGCTTCCTGTAATATATGCCACCGGTAGTGCAAGAGACTTTGCATATGGTGCTACTATGATAATGGATAAGATGAACATTATCGACTATCTTGCATTCGGCGTAGAAAATGATGAACCGGCAATATTCGATGAAGTAGCTGAGATTCTGGCTAACGAACCAGATGAATATAAGACCACTCTAAATGACTATCTATCCAAGGGTCTATCCTACCCTGCAGCTAGCGAGAAGGCCATTAAGAAAATTCTGGGGTCATCTGTATCAGATATCATTTCAACTCCTAACAATATCCTTGCGATATCATATATTACTGCGCTTAAAAAGCTCGGTTCTAATATCAAAACTGTAATGATTCCAAGATGTGACAAGGGATATAACGAAACAGAACTGACCGGCACCTATTCAAGTGGAGCCGCTATTAGAAATGCAATCACAAAGGGAGATCAGGTCTCCCCTTATATTCCTAAGGTATGCAGAAAGCCTTATGCTGAATATATCAGAAAGCCTCTTCCTATAAATGAATGGCTGACCCCTATTGTAGCAGCAAGACTTATATATGACAGAAATCTCCCACCAGAGATATCACAGTTAGAAAATATAATGGACATGACTCCTGAGCTTCTTAACAGACTGAGGAAGGCTCCTCTTCCTGTTAAATATGTTGAGCTACAGGATTTCCTTAAAACCAAGAATATAACTATGAGCAGAGTAAGCCGAGTACTTCTTCATATGGTACTAGGCATTAATAATCATGACAGAGAACTCGCGTATAATCAGAGTGATATAGAATATCTGAATCTACTTGCTTTTAAAACCGGCAAGTCCGACCTTATCAAAAAGATAAGTGCTGCATCTAACCTAAAAGTTATAAATAAAAAATCCAGCTTCACACCTGATACCGAATCAGGCATCAGAATGTGGCAGCTGGATAAACTCGCAACTGATCTCTATAATCAGCTAATATACGATAATTCAAATATCAGACTTCATAACGAACTATCCTGCAATGTTCGTAAGATTAATTAGTCATCAAGGAAGTCATCGTCGTCATCGTCGAAGTCATCATCATAGTCATCGTCATCGTCGTCGTAATCATCCTCTGGAAGCTCTTCCTGAACAGGTGCTGCTGAATAATCGTCGTCATCATCATCCATATCTCCATAGAGAACACTGTTAGGATCATTACTAATAAGACTAAGACTTGTCTCAACCTCATTAAGATTTGTATCAAGTGTGAAGACACCATTTTCAAGACTCTCAATGAGATTCTTATAATTCTCATTCTCAGCCTCAAGTGTAGACTGCAGGAAATCCTTAATATCAGTAATCTTCTGCTTTGTATATAGCATAGCGCCTGTACGAACCTCTGTAGCCTCAGCAGTAGCATCTCCTACGATTCTCTCAGCTTCTGCTCTGGCTGAATCAACTATCTCATTAGCTCTTGCATTTGCAAGCTCTGTGATATGATTCTGCTCTACCAGACGATTTGCCTCATTAACAGACTCGGATATAATCGCATCAGAACGAGTTCTTGCAGACGCAAGAATAGCTTCCTTATTACGCATGATCTTCTTACATCTCTCGATCTCACTTGGAAGCTTTAGCTTAAGCTCATTCAGCATACGCTCCAGTTCATCCTTAGGCACAACGATCTTATTTGATGAAAGAGGCTGATACTTACATCCATCAATAAATGCCTCGATCTCCTCGATCATTTCTTCAACGCCCTTCTTACCCATTTTTACATCCTCCTGTTATACTCTTATACTTATCTTCTATCTTATTCAGTATCAGTTCAGGAACAAAACCTTCAACAGATTTCCCATAACTTGCAAATTCCCTTACCATACTGGAACTGATAAATGAAAACTTTGGATCAGTAGCCATAAATAAAGTGTCAACTTCAGGAGACACCATATGATTCCCCTGCGCCATCTGAAGCTCACTGTCAAAATCAGTTACTTCTCTTAATCCTCTGATAATGACATTTATATCATTCTCTCTGGCAAAATCAACTAGAAGTCCATTATATGAATCAACCGACACATTATCATAATCAGCTAATACATCCTTTAACATATTAACACGTTCATCAAGAGAAAACAACGGACTTTTTTTAGCTGAGTTATTTAAAACACATACTATTACCTTGTCAAATATCTTCGATGCACGATTAATTATATCCAAATGTCCATTTGTAACGGGATCAAAACTTCCTGGATAAACTACGGTTTTCATTAAATCTACTCCTTGGCACACAAGAATACATGCTTATTCGTCTTATAATTCTTGGTTTTATATATTCTAAACTTGGTATCTTCTATAAATGACATATCCTCATCAAGACTAGACTCGACCACTATAGTATAGTCAGGATTATCAAACTCCTTGGAGTTTAGTAACATAACTGTATCCTTTTCCAGCCCCTTGCCATATGGCGGATCAAGGAAGATAACATCAAAGCTTATCTTCGGTAGTCGCATCAGATAGCTAAGCACATCTGACTTAACTATTTCAGCTTCATTTTCGAACTTGGTGAAATGAACATTAGCCTTAATAACATCAAGCGCCTGTTTATTATTCTCTACCAGAACTGCCTTCTTCGCACCTCTGGATAGCGCCTCTATACCAATGGAGCCACTGCCTGAGAAAAGGTCTAAGAATCTAGAATCAGGAACCTCCATCTGTATACAGTTAAAAAGCGTCTCTTTATATTTATCTGCTGTAGGTCTGGTTATATCGCCCTCTAAGGTTTTAAGAGGAAGACTTCGCCTTGATCCTGCTATAACTCTCATGATTTAATCTCCAGTAATTCCATATGTTATATGGAATGATTTACATAACATCATTTATACCATAATTTTTATAAGTAAACAAGTATATGTATATTTGTTTTCAATACTACAATACATAGAATCACATATATGATATAAAACCACTAAGATTTTATAGATTTATTATGTTGAATTCTACTCTCCACGTATCTGTGATTTGAGCCATTTACCGGTTTCTGAAAGCTCATCATCTGTCCATCCAGAGGTCTTAGAGCAACCTGAGGATATCAGCGATGAAGTTTCGTCTTTGTTAGAGAGATTCCAGCCTGCATATGACAGATTATATTCATTGATCATTTCAAACCAGTCAGCAGCGGAATCATAGTCTATGCCACCATTACCGGATGCATCACATATACTAAACTCTGAGATAAATACACAAAGTCCCTTATCATGAGCGGTTTTAACCTTACTTCGAATATTATCCTTATGTGTGGCCGCATAGAAATGAGTTGTATATGCTATATTTTCCTGACCGGTAATAGGATCGTCGGCTGCCTGGTCAACATCCTGAGACCAGGTTGGAGTACCAACTATTATAATGGCATCCTTATCATTGGCTCTGATAACTGGTATCACAGCTTCTGCATAACCCTTAACATCACTCCATGTTGTACTACCATTTGGCTCGTTACATATTTCATATAGTACGTTATCATAGTCAGCGTACTTTGCAGACATTTCATCAAAGAACGCTATAGCTTCATCCTGATGAGCTGTAGGAGTCAGATCATGAAGGATATGCCAGTCTATAATTACATACATACCAAGCTCTGTAGCATACTCAACACCATCATCCACTAGAGACTTGAGCTTTGCCTGATCACCACCTTCACAGTATCCGCCATTCTCAGCTGTATACATAGCAAGTCTTATAAGATTGGCTCCCCAGTCATCACGAAGAGTCTGAAATGCATCTTTATTTACATAGTCAGGGAACCATGCAAGTCCATGAGTACTAACCCCCTTAAGCTGGTAAGGTTCACCATTCTTATCTACTATATCGGTTCCTTTTATCGAAAGCTTACCATGGTTATCGAGAGGTGTACCTGACTCAGGCTCCTTCTTCTCCTTCTTAGAAGCCTTCTTCTCTTCAGCAGACTGAGTAGTAGGCTCTTCCTTAACAACCTTGTACTCTTCTCCATTCACATAGAGAACCGGAGTCTTCTCTGCAGTAGCTGCATCTGCACTATCAAACTTAACCTGAAATCCAAGATTTGAAACGCTCTTAGCAGCAACAGTCCCATTATAATCAACCGCTGTAGCTGACAGAGTATCTCCGGATATCGTGTAAGTACCGTTCCAGTTTTCGCTCATCTCACCGCCATCGAAACCAGAGACCTTTACTTCCCAGTCAGAAATGTCTTCTGATGACTCATTATGAATATCAATAGAATACTGATATACAACCTTATTTCCTTCCTGCCAATTGTTATCAGCCTTGATAGTTGCATAGCAGGCAAGCTTCTTCTCGTCCTTAGTTTCTTTGGTGGCTTCTTTATCATCTTCAGCTTTTTTATCAGCATCATCAGATGTTGCCTTATCCTCCACCGCTTCAGTTGTAGCCTGAGTTGTTACTTCCTCAGCTTTTTCTTTGCTCTTATTCTTATCTACAACAATATAGATAACAAGACCTATAACAATTACAGCAAGAGCAATAATTGCTATTATAAAACCCTTTTTCTCTTTCATTTATATTCTCCTTGTATATGCATTTACGTATCTCATATATGTTTAAAACACACTAAGATTTTCATAATTTATAGTCGCTCGTTTCAATTTATAATGCCGCTCACTTTAACTCGTAAAAATGCCTTTTATTAAAAATAATGAAGGCATTTTTACTCAGACAGCATCGCTCGCGGCTTATAAATCGTGAAACTCGCTCCTTAAATTATATGAAAATCGCGTTATCGTTTTAAAGCATATATGAGATATGTAAATGCTTGATATCATAGAATTATATATTTAAATCAGGATATTTGAGCGACAGTTCTTGAGCTAGCAAAAGCATATCACTGTGATTATATATATCGGCGACTTTAAAGTTCATATCACCACTCTGACGCACTCCGAAGAAGTCTCCAGGTCCACGTAGCCTCAGGTCCTCTGACGCTATATGAAAGCCGTCATTGGAATCTTCAAGGACTTTAAGTCGTTCCATGGATTCCTTGGACTGTTTAACGTTTATGAAGATTGCATAGCTCTGAGCGTCACCTCTGCCGACACGACCTCTAAGCTGATGTAGCTGCGCTAGTCCAAATCTCTCGGCATTTTCTATCATCATAACTGTTGCATTCGGATTGTTGATTCCGACTTCTATTACAGTTGTTGAAACAAGAACATCTATCTCTTTATTGATGAAGCGGTGAAGTATATCTTTCTTCTGATCTTCCTTCATCTTACCATGAAGATAATCAACTCTTACACTTCCACCAAGGTTTTGCTTCAAACTTTCAGAATAGTTTATAACATCTTCAGCTTCTGTAGTCTCATTTTCTTCAATCATCGGACATATTACATAGGCCTGATGTCCAGCCTGAACTTCTTTTCTAATGAAGTTATACGCAGCCGGACGGTAAGAGGTGCCCACCACACAATTCTTCGTCTTCTTCCTCTCGGCAGGTAGTTCACTTATAACAGATATATCCATATCTGCATATAATATTATAGCAAGTGTTCTGGGAATAGGTGTCGCACTCATGACCATTACATGAGGCTTATAGCCCTTTTCCGTCAGTTTTTCTCGCTGTTTAACACCGAATCTATGCTGTTCATCAGTAATGACGAGACCCAGACTGTTAAAATCAACACTTTCCTGAATAATAGCATGAGTTCCGATGACTATATCGCATATTCCAGACTTAAGTTCATTATAAATCTCTCTCTTCTCTTTGGCACTTGTCGAACCTGTCAGAAGTCTGATAGTCAGCTTATAGGGCTTCAGCATTTTGCAGATATCCTCGTAATGCTGAACCGCGAGGACCTCAGTAGGAACCATGAGAGCCCCTTGATAACCAGATATAGAGTTCATAAGCAGGGCTGCAACTGCAACCACTGTTTTACCAGAACCAACATCTCCCTGAATGAGACGATTCATTATATGATCCGAGCTCATATCTGTCTCTATATCATGGATTGCTTCCTTCTGTCCATTTGTCAGCTCGAAAGGAAGACCTGCAACGAATCCATCCTTTTTACATATAGCTTCTTCATTTATCTTATGGACATTTTCTTCCTTTACTATATCCTCCTTAAGCTTCCTGATACCAATAAGAAACTCCAGGAATTCATCAAGAGCTATTCTTTTAATAGCACTTTTCAACTTATCTTCATTTTCAGGAAAATGTACTTGAAGCAAAGACTGTCCTCTAGTCATCAGACTGTTATTCTTAATGACATCATCAGGTAAATAATCAGGATATGTCTCCACAAGCGAAGAAACAGCTTTAACAGACCTTGTTATGGAATTATTAGTTATTCCGGACTTAAGGGGATATATAGGTTGCATAGTCTTCAGAGTCTTCTGATACTGAAATTCAGTAAAGTATTCCGGCATCTCCATAACTCTCATATTTCCGGTGTATTTAACCACTCCATAGAAGACATACTCTTCTCCCTTATGAAACTTATTCTTTAGAAATGGCATATTAAACCATACCATTCTAATACTTCCGGAATCATCCGCAGCTGAAAGAGACGTTATATTGTAACGTTTACCATTATGGGACTCAACGTAAGTTACAACCTTGCAAAAAACAGCAACCCTGTCCCCTTCAACAGTAGTTTTAACAGGAACAGGCTCACTGTAGGTTTTATACGCTCTTGGATAATAGGTTATAAGATCGTTAACTGTATATATACCGAGTTTGCTATATAAACCAGCTGTCTTATCACCTATACCCTTTACTATTTTAATATCATCATCTAATTTCATAAGAATTATCTACTCAACAGATAAAATGTAATAATATATTGGTTGTCCACCATGTCTAACATCAACATCGAGATCCGAATACTTACCCTCCAGGTATTCCTTCAGCTTATCAGCATCCTCTGGAGTAACATCCTCTCCATAATACAGACTTATGAGGCCGCTGTCCTCATCAACCATACCATCTATCAGATCCTGTGTAACCTGCTGAACATCTGTACCAACAACATCAATACCATTTTCAGATATACCCATTATATTATTCTTATGAATCTCTTTACCATCAACAGAAGTATCTCTTATGGCAAATGTCACCTCGCCTGTTTTCACATCCTCGAAAGCCACTGTCATCGCCGCCTTATTATCTTCCGGATCCATATCCTCGCTGAAGCTAAGAATTGCAGCTATCCCCTGAGGAATACTAAAGGATGGAATAACAAGTATATTCTTATCCTCACATATTTCAGAAGCCTGATTCGCAGCCATAATTATATTCTTATTATTTGGAAGAATGAAAATGTTCTCTGCATTCACAGTCTTCACTGCTGACAGGATATCATCTGTACTTGGATTCATGGTCTGTCCCCCATGAATTATCTTGTCTACACCAATCTCTGTAAATATAGTATCCAGACCGTTTCCTGCTGATACAGCTACAAAACCATACTTTTTTTCTTCTGCCGGTTCAGCAGACACTTCCTCTGCTACAGGTTCTGCTTTAGGAACATCCTTTTCTGCCAGAACCTCATGTGACATAGATACTCTTTCATTATGCTCTTCACGCATGTTGTCGATCTTACATCTGGTCAGCTGGCCATATTCAAGACCTTTTTCAAACGCCTGTCCCGGATGATTTGTATGAACATGTATCTTGATAACCTCATCATCAGCAACACATACAAGAGAATCACCTATGGATAAAAGGAATTCCTTGATCTTATCAACCTCTGCATCGTCGACTGGCTTATCAAGAAGCACTATAAATTCAGTACAATAAGTAAATTTAATATCAGCAGTAGAAATATGCTCACTACCACTACCAACCACATAGCTTGGTCTGATACCCGGAGTATCACTAAGTATTCCAGCACCACGCGCCAGAGTCTGAGTAGCCCCCTGCTCAGTAAGACCAACAGGAGTACCCTTTAGACCTTCTACTATACCTTTGATGATCTCCATGAGTCCCTGTCCACCAGAATCAACGACTCCAGCCTCTTTAAGAACCGGAAGCATATCCGGAGTCTTGCTCAGAGCTTCATCGCCGGCCTTTACTATTTCCTCAAGATAATCAACTATATCATCATATACATTCAAAAGATCAGCTGCCGTTTCAGCCATTGCTCTGGCAACAGTAAGGATAGTACCTTCCTTAGGCTTCATTACAGCCTTGTAGGCAGTCTCCATAGAATGAGCAAAGCCATTTGCTACATCCTCCTGAGTAAGAACAGTGCAGCCCTGTACTTCTTTACAGAAGCCTCTAAATATCTGTGAAAGGATAACACCCGAATTACCTCTGGCACCTCTAAGCGAGCCTCCAGCAATAGCTTTTGTAAGCGACTGTAAACTGATATCATTAAGAGCATTTATCTCTGACACAGCTGACATAATGGTAAGATTCATATTTGTTCCTGTATCGCCATCTGGAACAGGAAAAACATTAAGCTCATTTATATATTCTTTATTGTTGCTTATATTATTTGCACCTGATATAAAAGCCTCTTTAAATGTATTAGCATTTATTTCAACTAGTGACATAATTGCAAAACCTCCAAACGGTCATATTATTAGTCAATTACTCTAACGCCCTCAACATATACATTGATAGCATCAACCTTCATAGTTGTATAATCTTCCACCTGATACTTAACAGTACTTATAAGATTATTAACAACGGTTTTGATATTAACGCCATATGCCACTATTATATGAAAGCTTATAACTAGTCCATCCTCGTCGCATTTAACACTAACACCCTTGCTTACATTGCTTCCCTTAAGAAGCTTAGCAAGTCCATCCTTCATGCTCAGACTGGCCATTCCAACTATTCCGAAGCAGTCCAGCGCTGCATGGCCTGCAAACTCAGCAATAACCTCTGTATCAATGGATATTTTTCCATTTTCATTTTCAATAAGTTCAGACATAGAGACCTCCCTTTAAATCAATCAAAACAATTAAGATAACCGGTTTAAAACCGATACTTATTGTAACATAACAAAACAAAAATAAAAAGACCACAGAATAAATCTGAGGTCTCTTAAATCATTAGTCAAACTATGCTCTCTCTACCTTACCTGATCTAAGGCACTTAGTACAAACATAGATAGTCTTAGGAGAACCATCTACCTTAGCCTTGACTCTCTTAATGTTAGATTTCATTATTCTATTGGATCTTCTATGTGAGTGGCTCACATTGTTTCCAAAATGAACTGACTTATCGCAGTAAAAGCACTTAGCCATCCTTGGCACCTCCTTTAACTCCAAACTCGAGCCCTTCAGACTCGCAACATTTGACATTCTATCAGATTTGATATACTAATGCAAGCAAATTTTATAATTTTTTTGCAACTATTACATAACGGCCTTCATCGGCATGATAAGCACAGGTTGAAAGGGTTATCAGTTTGTCTCCGTACTTAGCTGTTGTTTCTATCTCATAAGGGGTCATGGACTTAACCTTTGAGACATATTCATTAAATTCTTCCTCGCTGGAAGCATTGTGGAACTCATAGTATTTATATAGACTTGGATCACTCTCGTCTATCTTAGTTCTGAATGCCGCAATCACTTCATATTGAGCGTCTTCTTCTATAGTATCAAACTCAATAAGCTTATGTTCTTCGTAATATTCTTTCTTCTCGAAATTAAGAAGTGAATGGAACATAGTACCTGCCTTCATATTGTGACCATAAATGATAACATTATCTGAAGGAGCTATTGGATCAGATGCAGCAGCCACAAACAGAGTTCCTGAAGAACTGCTGTTTCCATCGAAGTCACGTCTCAGATACTTCTCTTCATCATCAGGTGTATGCATAACCGGATAATCGATATTTGTACCATCAACTGTAAGCCATCCGATGAATTCATGATTTCTGGTATATAGATCAGCGAACTTCTCCTGAACACTAACACCATCAATATTTACATATTTAGGAACTACCATATCAGGATCCACAGAGGACTCTTCTCCATTATCGCCCTTATCATCGCTGGAATCTCTTATAAGAGACTTCAGATCATCAAAGCCACTCTGAGCCTTATGTATTTTATAGAAGTATAAGCCAAGATATGCACCTGAACCAAGAAAAACAAGAATAAAGAAAACAAGGAGTGCATTTAAAATTGCATTTGCTCTTTTCTTCTTTCTAAGCTTAGCCGCAGCCTTTTTCTTTATATCCGGATCCTTCTTCTGCTGCTGTTTGATTATCTCAGCACGGGACAAAACCCTATCCACCTCATCCAGAGGTTTTTCCGAACCTTTTTCCTCCTCTTCAGATTTCTTCCCATCGGAGTTAGGCTGATAAGAACTATATTTTGCTAATATTTCATCTATTTCATCTTGATTAAAACTCATCTAACTCCCCTTCCCCACTGACCTCTCTTTTTCATATCGAGATAGTCCGCATATGCATTTTCAAGAATCTGTTTCTCATTAGGAAACTTAAGTAAATGATATGCCTCGTGGTATTTATAATATCCTGAATCACAGAAATATTCTTCTCTTTGTGGCTTGCTATAGAAGCTGTCCGCCATCATCAGGAACCAATGAACATTTTTATTAACTGTATCTGAATAGGTAGAAAATGTATAACTACTCTTTCCCACGTACTTGATTATAGTAGCGTCAGCGCCGGATTCTTCCTTTACCTCTCTGAGAGCAGTCTGCATATGATCCTCGCCCTCTTCAACGGTACCCTTTGGAAGTACCCAACCTTCATATCGATTCTTGTAGTTTTTGTACAGAAGTAGTATCTTTCCTCTGAATATAACCACACCTCCACAACTAATTGCTTCAACCAATTGCAATCCCTCCTATTCTCTGGTGTGTAATATGTTGTCAATTACTTGATGACAACATTCTTCTATATAATACCACTATTCTGAATAATATGCATCCATAACTCGCGATGCAACTGAAGTTCCTGAGATTTGATTAGTTGTATAATCTTCAACTACTACACTTACAACGATGTCAGGACTCTCAACATTCGTAAATCCTACAAACCAGGAATTACAATTTCCGTTATTATCGTACTCTGCAGTACCTGTTTTACCGGCTACAGAATAAGGCTTTCCAGCCATATATTCTGACGCAGTACCACTTATACAAACCTCCTGAAGCATAGGAATAATCTTCTGTGTCAGGTCAGGTTCGAGAACCTTCCCATATGCCTTAGGCTTGTTAGTCTGAAGGACTGCTCCATCAGCATTTTCAAGTCTCTCAACCATCATCGGTTTCATCATTGTTCCACCATTTGCAATAGCTTGCATGATAAGAGCATTATGAAGCGGGGTTACAAGTGTGTCCCCCTGTCCAATAACTGTCTGAGGTATCTCAGAAGGATTGCTATCTACTGTTAAAAGGAACTGAGACTTTGAATAATCTCCGTCATATGGAAGCTTGCCATTATATAGCAGAGAATTCGCCATATTATTTAACTTATCAGGATCTATCTCATTTACACCTATATTTGCAAAGCTCGTATTACAGGAACGTGCAAGCGAGCCCTTAAGGTCCAGAACTCCATGAGCTGTACTGTTACTACATCTTATAGAAACACTGTTGAAGATATCACTACCGGCGCAATTATGAGTATAAGACTCATAATCCGGATGTTCCTTTATATATTCCATGGCAGTAATAACCTTAAATGTAGAACCTGGTGCATAGAGTCCCTGTGTAGCTCTATTCAGAAGAACTGTACTACTGCTGCCTTCTTCAGAATGTACACTAGCCCATACATTATCTATATCATTTGGATTAAAGGTTGGACTGGAATACATTACAAGTATCTTTCCAGTCGAAGCATCAAGAGCAACGACAGCTCCCCTGGCTGAACCAAGTCCTTCAGCAGCCGCCTGCTGCATTTTAAGATTAAGAGTAGTTACAACTGTATCTCCCGGATTCTTGTCATCTCCCAGATCATTACTAACCTTACTCATAACATTTACATGTGATCTCATAAGGTCGAAATTTTCTGAAAGTTCGAGTCCTGCTCTACCATAGGAATTGTAACCTACCGTATGTGCAAAGAGGCCTTCGTAAGGATAGCGTCTAACCTCATTTCCCTCTTCATCAACTTCAGTAGTAGCCAGAATCTCTCCATCACTGGAAACAATATCTCCTCGTTTAACAAACTTAACGAAGCTATCCTGTCTCTTATTCGAAGCATTGGCAACAACCTTCTCAGAGTCCTTTACCATGAAGTAGATAAGGTAGCCAAACATAGCTATAAAGGTAAGGACCATAACATAGGTCATGAAGACTATAGGCTTGTTCTTTATTCTGTTTTTCTTGTTCTTCTCGCGTTCTTTATCCAAAAGCTCCTGCATCTTCGGCGATACTGGTTCCTTCTGCCTTCGCGATCCTTCTCTTTTCTTTTTCAACTTCATCTGCCTCATCACTAACTAAAATATATGTATATTGAACTATCGAAAACATTATAAGAGTACTGAATACACTGCTGACACCGTAGCTTATAAGCGGCAGCGTCACACCCGTGGACGGTATAAACTTCGTCGCTCCACCAATATTCAGGAATACCTGGAATATATAACTGATGGCTATACCGAAGGTCACATACTTGAAGAATGGTTGTTTGCATTTCATAGCAATATTCTGAATAGCTATAAAACTGCTTAGATATATAAGTATCAGTGCAAGACCAAATACAACTCCAAGCTCCTCGCAAATAGCTGAGAATATAAAATCACTCTCAGCAACCGGAATAAGATATGGCATACCATTTCCAAGACCTGTTCCTGCGAAGCCACCAGTACCAATAGCAAACAGTGATTCACAGACCTGGTATCCTTCGGACTGCTGATACAGGAAAGGATCCTGCCAGGCATGAACTCTGACCATAACGTGCGCAAAAAGCGTATCTTTAAAGAGCAGATACCCCAGCACTGTCGCTCCAACTCCCAGTCCAATTCCAAGAATCATGAATATTGATCTCGAAGTAGCGAGGTATACCATCATGAAATAAACAATAAAGAAAAGTACAACCGCACCAAAATCCTTCTCTATAATAAGAATAAGCATAAAGGTTGCAGCGATAATGGCATTTTTAAAAAGCTCCATAAAAGTACTGAGCTTCACAAGTGAGCTTGCCACAAAGAATATAAAAAGAATCTTAACAAACTCCATAGGCTGAAGTGATACACCAGCTATATGTATCCAGTTTCTAGAGCCATTTATTACCTGCCCAACCCCCGGAATGAAAACCGAAGCCAGCAGGATGATACCTGTAAGTCCATATAAGGTACTCCACATCCTAAGCTTCTTAAGCTTCCCCATAATAAAAGGAATAAATATCGTCACAACCAAACCAACTGATGCAAGTATAAACTGTCTGATGGCAAGTCCAGGACTCAGCCTCAGCAAAACGGTATATCCAATAAGCATAAGGAAAGCAACATTATTTGTCAGCAGCCTCGAGGAATTCTTATATACAAGCCTGAATGCCAGGATGTATAGAATAGCAATCGATATTTCGATTATGTAATATAGAAAGACCTTCGCGTCCTCCATATTAATATAGAGCATGACATGACACAGAAAATGTATCATAAAAATATAGAAAATCTGCTTATTAAGGTTGCTGGTTCTCTTCTCTCTATCCCTGGCCGTAAAATAAGTAAAGCATTTAATGGTATAGAGAGCCATAAATAGCAAAACCAGATATTTTGAAATTGTACATACGAGATTAGCCATTATTAAATACCCTTCTCAAAATGTCCTCTAGTATATTTTCTATCCCTAATATATTTTGGATCGTCGCTCAGAACGTCCTTAACCTGTTTAACAGTTTCATCAGTGAAATAATACATCCTGGTAACTTCGTAGTCGTGAAGACTGAGCGGTCTGTCGCCCAAAATGACATTATAGCACAGTCCCTCACATTTTATTGACTTAAAGGAGTAGCCCTTGTCATCAGTCAGCCTGCCAACCGTATCTCTGAGGCCAGAGGTGACCATAAGCGTAAGCTTGCCGTAATACTGCGAAAAATCCTCCTTTATATAGTCGATTCCATCCACCTCTCTCTTACTGAGCTCAAGTGATTTCTCAAATATGACCTTCGAGTCCTCACCAAGAATATCCAGCAGCTCCTTAACAGCCATATTGTTATAGGCATAAAGAGATGATGCAAGCAGCAAATACTTATCCATATATAGATTACGCACTTCAGCGAGATCATCTATATTTCTTACATATAGACCATCCATTCTCCGGATAATGTCATTATAGTCACATACCTGGTAATCACCTTTATTTATATAAGGAAGACCAAGTATAGCCTTGATACCCGGAACCCCGATTCTAATATTCTCGATTTTCCTGAGCAGGCCCATAATAGCATCATTGCTGTATCCGCCAAGTCCCAGATCAAGAATAATAAATGTATCATCAGATATAATTACTGACCTACTGTGCACTTCCTCTAGAAAAGCTTCTGCCTGATATGGATAAGAGAATATATAATATCTCTTTCCAGCTGTATCAAATAAACCAGATTTATCAATTGGTGTCATCTCTTCACTTAGTTTTGTAAGAGAAGCATCTTTATCTAAAGGATATTTTCTCCTGAAGCCGGCAGTTATAGCTTCTTCTAGCTTAGCTACAGCCTGTCTTCTCAGCTCACTCAGTTCTCCTATTCTAACAAAGGAGACATCATCTGTCTGAACATCAAGACTTTTCATAACAAATGCCGTATTACCCAGCTGAGAAATCTTATTAATAATTGTATCTCTATCTATAGGTCTGTTGGAGGCCGCCTCCACCACACCACCTGTTACTGTTATACTATTATTACCACTCGCCAGAGTTATACTAAGTTCTTCGCCTTTTATAACTCTTACATTTCCGGTAACGGGTATCTTCCTGCCACTATTAATAAGCACATCAATGTCCGCTATCAGGGATCTGGATCTAGTCCTATAGATTCCGCACCCCTTAGTTATAAGCCTGGTCTGCGGAGCCTTAAGGGATACCGACTCACCCTGTTTTATATCTATACCCGAGGTAATCGATATCTGCTCACTTGCATCTATAAGCAGTTCATCTCCCGAGCCCACATCCTTTAAAGCCTTGAAATGCACCTTTCCGTCAGATACTTTGCTGACAGTACCTACTTTAACTCCTCTTCTTCCAGGCATGCTGCTATCTATAAGCACCTCATCCCATTTATCTGCATCTCTATTTCTATTTAGATAGCCTGTTGAAAAACCGCCTCTGTTGAATATATCAAGAAGTCTGTTTTCATACTTTTCTATGAGCGAATCATTAAGCGACCCATCCATATAAGCATCCACTATGACTCTATATGCTTCAACTGTTGCTGCCGTATAATATTCATTCTTCATTCTTCCCTCTATCTTAAGGGAATCAACACCTATATCCACCAGTTCCGGAACAAGACGTAGCGAACAAAGGTCTCTCATAGAAAGGAGATACTTACCATTATATCTCTGTCTACATGGCTGAGCACATCTACCTCTATTACCGCTTCTACCGCCAAGCATGGAGCTCATCAGGCATCTTCCGCTGTAGCATAAACACATAGCACCATGAACAAACACCTCCAGCTCTATATCAGCCTCTTCTTTAATTCGAGCCAGCTCGCGAAGGTTCATTTCACGAGCAGCCACAACTCGACTAGCACCTCTCTCCGCCGCAAGCCTGGCTCCTTCCGGTGTAAGAATATTCATCTGTGTACTTGTATGAATAGGTAGTTCCGGAAAATACTGTCTAATCATGCGCATTACACCATAATCCTGCACCAAAACAGCATCAAGCCCCGCCTCATATAGAGGAAAGAGCATATCATAAACACCTGTCATTTCACTTGATTTTATAAGTGTATTGCAGGTGAGGTATATTTTCACATTATGAAGATGAGCTAGATCTATAGCCTCCAGTAGCTCGTCACTACTGAAATTATTAGCATAGGCTCTGGCTCCAAAAGAATTCCCCGCTAGATAACACGCATCTGTTCCAGCTGCTATTGCAGCCTTGAGAGATGACATATTACCACACGGGGCAAGAATCTCAGGTCTTCTTTTCATTATCTCTTTTCCTTTTCGGCTTCCAACTGCACGACTCTCTTCTGAAGAGCGCTAACCTGTTCCTTGTATTCTTCCACAAGCTTCAGCGCAGCTTCATGCTTTATCTGGGATTCTATCACTTCATGTCTAAGTTCATACAACTGCTGTTCCTTATCAGTATTATCTCCAGCTGTCTCATCCGCCTTAGCCTTCGCCTTGAAATAATCATCTGCAATATTTAGAGCAAGCAGAATACCCTGATACTCAATATTCATTCTTCTATACTCTTCTGAAGTCTTGCATTCTGCTATCTTACCATTTATATAAGTGGCCACATTCTGCAGATACTCTTCTCCTTCATATCCGCTAAGAGTATAAACCTTATTATTAATAACAACAGGAATATCTATCTTCTTCTGTCCCATTTCACACCTCACTAATTTTACTTATCCAAGCATATATTCAAGATCTAAATGCTTATATGCCTTTTCTGTACAAACACGCCCTCTTGGAGTCCTATTTATAAAACCATTCTTGATAAGATAAGGCTCATAAACATCTTCGATAGTTCCTGAGTCCTCGCCAATGGCTGCAGCAAGAACATCAAGTCCTACAGGACCACCGCCAAAATTCTTAATAATGGTCGTAAGTATATTTCTATCTGTATCATCTAGTCCATAACCATCAACATCCAGCTTATCAAGAGCACTTCTCGCAACATTATAATCAATTTTGCCCTGATGTTCAACCTCTGCAAAGTCTCTGACTCTCTTCAGTAGTCTGTTAGCAAGTCTTGGTGTACCTCGTGATCTCTTAGCTATCTCCAGGGCTCCCTCTTCATCAACACTTACTCCCAGCACTTTAGCAGATCTTATAACTATACTCATAAGCTCGCTGACATTATACAGGTCGAGTCTATTTACAACACCGAAACGATCTCTAAGTGGAGCAGAAAGCATTCCAGCTCTTGTAGTGGCGCCCACAAGTGTAAACTTAGGGAGATCAAGTCTTAGAGACTTTGACTGCTCACCCTTGCCAATAACTATATCTATAGCATAGTCCTCCATTGCAGGATATAGAACCTCTTCAACCTGCTTATTGAGTCTATGTATCTCATCTATAAACAAAACATCATTTTCAGAAAGCTGACTAAGAATAGCCGCCAGTTCCCCCGGTTTCTCTATAGCCGGACCGGAGGTTATTTTGATGCTAACCCCCATTTCCTCTGCAACTATACAAGCGAGGGTAGTTTTTCCAAGTCCCGGAGGTCCATATAGAAGAACATGATCAAGTGGTTCATGACGTCTACGCGCAGCTTCGATAAAGACTTCCAGATTCTTCTTAACCTTGTCCTGACCTATATACTCTGCCAGACTTGTAGGTCGAAGCTTCTTCTCCGCCGCATCCTCCTCAGGGATGACTTCAGTTGTTATTATTCTATCTTTCATATATATTCCCTGTATAAAATGTTATATAAAGTGATATATCAATCTTAATTTCTATAAATACTTAAGGGCATTTCTGATGATATCCTCAGTCTTCATCTTATCCGCACCTTCTACCTTACGTATCGCCTTCAGAGCGTCTGTATTGGAATAACCAAGAGCTACAAGCGCCTGAGCTGCATCAGATATATCAGATTCACTATCCTCATCAAATGCCGTTGCAGCACTGGTATCAAATATAGTACCCTCGAGATTCAACTTATCACGGAGCTCAAGAACCACCTTCTGCGCAGTCTTGCTACCGATACCATTTGCCTTCGATATAGCCTTGTGATCACCAGAAATGATAGCCGCACATAGATTGTCCGGACCAAGTTCATCAAGTATAGAAAGTGCACCCTTAGGACCTATGCCGCTTACTGATATAAGCTTAATGAAGAGGTCCTTCTCTGTAGGTGTAAGGAAGCCAAAGAGCCTCATATCATCCTCTTTTACATCCATATATGTGACTATCCTGACATCAGAATGAAGAGAAGGCAGTTTCCTAATTACGTAATCATACGTAAGAATCTCAAACCCAACCCCCTGGGCCTCTACCACTATTCTGTCTGAATATATCTCTTCAAGTTTTCCAGATACATATGCTATCATACAATGCTCCCAATAATAAATAATAAGAAAAATGCTCTTATACAAAACGAAGAGTGCTACAAAATATCTTGCAGCACTCCGAGTAAGTACATATTTTAATATTCGATTTAAAGGAACTCGAAATCGTCTGATCCTTCCTCTTCTCCGTCGCCGATCATAACCTTGCTTGGCTTTCTGTTATCCTCGATCTCTCCGACGAATACGTCCTCACCATCACCAAATATATCATCATTTGACTCCTGGAAGAACTTTGATGTAGCTGACTCAGGCTCTTTTGTTGCCATCTTGATCTTGCCATCATCTTCCTTCTTTGGTTCATCCATAAGTATATCTGAGAATGGATCCTCGAAAGGCTCTTCCTTCTTTGGTTCTTCCTTAGCTGGTTTTGATTCAGCCTTAACTTCTTCCTTCTTTGTCGAAGCAGGTGATACCCCCTGAACCTGATTCTCCAGATCAAAGAGCTTCAGTCTCTGCTCTTCTATAACCTTATTAAGTCTATCCTTCTCATCTCTAAGATTCTTATTCTCAGTAAAGAGTTCATCATATGCACGATATACTGTGTCTACGTACTGATCAACGTCTACCTTACTGTAACCAAATAATCCCTTTTTAAAGCTTTGTGACTTTATGTCCATTGGTTGCATCATGATTCAGAAATCCTCCAATACATTAATTAGCTATTACTAGCACAGTCTAGAGTAAATTATACCATATTTTATAGTTCTTTCAATAATAAATTTACATAAAAAATTTGGAAAATCTGAATATCTGTCACTTTCCCTTATACAGCATAATCTCACCTATCATATGCTTTGCATATTCGAGAATCAATTCAGAATTACCGAGAAATGTATCATCCAACATTACATATCCCGTCTTAGATCTTGCACCATCCTTGTAAAGAGCTATATTTCCATTGTAATTATTAAGCGTTGTAACGAAGTATCCTTCCTTCTTCACTATACCATCCTTTTCTTTTGTTCCCAGATAATAATTGAGAGAACCTGTATAAATCGGAACCTTAATGTAGGCGTAATCACCCTCAGCGTCAAGTGTCGCACCATAGGAGGAAGTAGAAATATTCCTGCCAAGTCTACTCTCCAGATTAAGATCAAGCACAAAAAACAGCTTGCCTGCTATTTCTTTTACACTAAACTTCTCTACGTTAATTTTGCCCCATTTCATCATATCAATCGATAAAACAGCACCAAGAAAGAGCATTCCCTCCATATCGTCTCTATTATGCCTAAGGACGAGCTCTCTACTCTTCTTGTCCCCTGTTGTAACAAAATTCAAATATACATCAATAAGCTGACCACCATTAAATGTATCTACACGGTCAATACCAAGATATTTCTCGATAGTCTTCTGCTTAATATTAGGAAGTCCCAGCGCATATTTATATGGTTTTATACATTTCATAAGGTCAAATGGCATTATATTCCTAAAGCCATTTTCGAACTTAATATGCAGCTTATTCGTGATAACATTCATACGTTTCTCAATATAAGGAATATCGAAGCGATCACCATTAAACTCCACGAGTACATCATAATCGGAAATGATATCAAAGAAGGCATTTATCATCTCTGGTTCTGAACGACCATCATCGTTGAAAAGCTGGATTATCTGCCAATCATCGCCTACTTTGATATTCACGCCAATAATATAAGTAAAGGAATTCATCGGCGATAGTCCAGTAGTCTCTATATCAAACATACAAACCTTCTTACCAGGAAAATACGCTGCCGTGTGATCATAAGCCTTAGTACGCTCATATGGAATTGTTTCTACTATTTTCTCCATAGGTTACATTCTATCATATAAATCCTAATCATATAAACATTTTTGCATAAAAATAGAACGGTTACAGTTTGAAACTATAACCGTCCTATAAATCTAAATTTATATTAGTCGTTTACTTTACGACGTTTTCTAGCGATAATCACTATTCCAACTACTGCTATTATCATTATGCCTGCAACTGGCAGGATAGGCATCTTGTCACCTGTTTTAGCAGGTGCTGCTGTCTTAGCTGGCGTAGTAACTGTAGCAGCCGGCTCCTTAACCGGATTCTCAACTGGATCTAATATGAATAAATCATCATCAATTACTACAAGTGTAAAACTGTAATTAGATTCAGGTTCTTCAAAACCACCATTGATGACATTTCCAGGACCATTCTTGGACTTAAGAGCTCCTTCAAGAACCTTAACAGTAACCGTCACTTTTCCGGTCTTTCCGGCAGGAACATCCTTGATTTCCCAAGATACACCGTGTTCTTCAGCATCATATTCTCCACCGTCAGATGCACTTATAAACTTAAGATTCTTATCGAAGAGATCTGCAATAGTAACATCCACAGGTTTATTCTTGTAATTTGTATAAACGATTTCGTATGTTATTTCATCGCCTACATTTACTTCTCCCAGTTTTCCTGTTCCAGCGTATGGAGCAACCTCCTGCTTAAAAGGTTCAAGAACAACCGGATTCTCAACCTGATCAAGACCAACTTCCTTGTCATCTCCAACTTGAACTGTAGCGCCATACTTATTAGATATACCGCCATGGCTAGGATCGCCCATACCACCATTTATAACACTACCTGGACCACCATTTGATGCAAGTGCACCATCGAGAACCTTAACTGTAAGATTAACGGTACCGATCTGACCTGCAGGGACATCCTTGAGAGTCCAAACAACAGTACCATTGTTATTAACTCCACCATTCGTTGCACTCACGAACTCAACATTCTTATCAAGAAGGTCCTTTATGACAACATTAGCTGCCGAATCTTTATAATTCTTGTAGGTGATTTCGTAAACAATCTCTTCGCCTACAGTAACATTTCCAAGAAGTCCATTTCCTTCATATGGAGAAACCTCCATCTTAGAAGGCATAGTAACCGGATTCAGAACTTCATCAAGTTTAAATACCGGATCATTTCCAACCTGAACAGTCGCAGTATCTCCGCCATTAATAACGGTTCCAGGACCGCCGTTTGACTCAAGTGCAGTTTCCAGAACTTTTACTGTAAGAGTCACACTGCCCTTCTGACCTGCTGGAACGCTATCAAGATTCCATGTAACTACTCCATCACTTTCAGTACCACCATTAGAAGCAGCACTTACAAATTCAACATTCTCATCAAGCTTATCCTTTATAACGATGTCCTCAGCACTTGAGCTGTAGTTAGTATAATTAATAGAATAAGTTATCTGATCACCGGCACAAACTCCTCCAAGCTCACCATTACCCTGATATGGAGAAACCTCCTCCTTAGTTGGAGGGATAACCTTGTCATAGACGTTATGAGCAAAAAACTCGACAAACTCACTAAACTTATCTCCATTATTGACATCTTTATAATCGCCTAATACTTCAGGGGTTGCAACGGCAGTTCCACTGTTTGACTGATCACCAACGTGCAGTTTTCTTTCATTGCCGTCTTCCCTATTAACGTACTCAGTTTCAATATATGAATATCTATAAAGCCATGTATTTCCATCCTGGTCTACAACAACCTTAGGAACCGTGTTAATGTCCTCTTCTACATTTACCATTCCTGGGAATACATTGTAATCATATACCAGTCCAGATCCAGTTTTATCAATAATACTATCAATCACATGATTATTATCATCATATTGACTAACATCAATAGGAGTTGAATACGAACTAATGTTTTTGTCATAAACAGATGATGGTTCACCATCATAATCTTGTTTAACATTAAATTTAATATCATTATATTCTTTATTTGGTTTGATAATATTTCCGTTTGTATCACGCAAATCATTATGTACATTAATGGCAACTGGTCTCAATTTAAGTTGAATATCAGTTGTTCCCTCAATACTAAAGTCCATACCTGTAGTACCAGTTTTCCAAATACCCCCCTCTGGCCATTTATCATAAACATGAACTGCAGGACAAGTATTATCATCTTCAAAATATCCAAAATGTTCTTTTTTTAATTCAACATCAGTAGTAATGGATAATTTATTCTTATTAACATCGTATAACTGACCGTATTCTAAAGAATCATAATCAAATGTAACATTTCGTTGAAGAGCATATATAGAATAAGTAACTCTCTCATTCTTTCGATTTGTAGTATTAGGAGCTTCATTAGGATCAACACCATTAATCATTGGTGCTGTAGATACTTTAAATACTCCTTCAATACGAACCTGAACCGTATTAGGATTGTTATCAGCTGAATTAGAAGAATAACCTGAAATAACATATGCATCATTTAACTCATTACCATTATAATCATATGCTATTATATTAGCATTCCTCATTGTTTCTTGATTAACATTAAGATCTTGTTTGACTGTAATACTTTTAGGCGATCCAGGATTAACAACCAATTTCTGCCACTCATCATTTGAATCTTTATAATAATATGTTCCATAAATAAGAGGTATTGTAGCAGTAACACTATCCTCTATAGAAATATCTATGTGATTGACCTGATTATTACGTGCCATTTCAGTTCCATAAGGCCACCCACCTAAAATATCTTCTCTATATGTGAAAAAGTCCTGTAAATTTACTGCATCCGCAAGTATAAATCTTACGTTACCACCATCGGAACTATTTCCTACAATTTTTAATCCATCATTTCCATTTTCTACAGACAGATATTTATTATCTGCAGTCTTAATATGACCATTATCATCTATGGTGATTGCACAAT
>CAMKQB010000002.1 GCA_946414825.1 uncultured Lachnospiraceae bacterium | reverse complement strand
CTCCACAACATGTACAAGAAGACTCGTTCAGAGGGCTTCGGAACAGAGGTTAAGCGTCGAATCATGCTGGGTTCCTTCGTTCTTTCCTCAGGCTACTACGATGCTTACTACGTAAAGGCGCTTCGTGTGAAGGCGCTCATCAAGCAGGCATTTGATAAGGCATTTGAGAAATACGATGTGATCCTTGGACCAGTTGCTCCAACAACAGCTCCAAAGCTTGGCGAATCGCTGAGTGATCCTATTCAGATGTACCTGGGTGATATATATACCGTGTCTGTTAACCTTGCCGGACTTCCTGGCATTTCCCTCCCTTGTGGTGAGGATAGAAATGGCCTGCCAGTTGGTCTGCAGCTACTGGGTCAGACATTTGACGAGAAGAAAATAATTCAGACGGCTTACGCTTACGAGCAGTACCGTCTTGCAAATATGAATCTTAAATGTGATGGAAAGGAGGCCTAAGTCATGGAATACGAAGTTATAATAGGCCTCGAGGTCCACGTTGAATTAAATACAAAAACAAAGATTTTCTGTGGCTGTTCCACAGAGTTCGGAGGAGCTCCAAACACACACGTGTGCCCTGTTTGTTCGGGAATGCCGGGCTCGCTCCCAGTTCTTAATAAGGAAGTGGTAAATAAAGCTATAAGCGTTGGACTTGCTACGAACTGCGAGATAACTCGCAACTCAAAGTTTGACCGTAAGAATTATTTCTATCCTGATAATCCACAGAACTATCAGATATCACAGCTTTACTACCCAATATGTAGAAATGGTTATGTGACTATTCCTGCAAAGGGTGGCAGCAAGCAGGTTCGAATCCATGAGATTCATATGGAAGAGGATGCGGGTAAGCTGATTCATGATCCAGTTACAGACGATACATACGTAGATTTTAACCGTTCAGGTGTGCCTCTTATAGAGATAGTTTCTGAGCCTGATATGAGATCTGCGGACGAGGTTATCGCATACCTTGAGAAGCTCCGCGAGACCATCCAGTATCTGGATGCTTCTGACTGCAAGCTAAATGAGGGCTCAATGCGTGCTGACGTTAACATTTCCATTAGAGAAATGGGAAGCGAGGAGTTCGGTACCAGAACAGAGTCCAAGAACCTTAACTCCTTCAAGGCCATCAGACGTTGTATCGAAAACGAAGTAAATCGTCAGAAGGAAATAATCGAGAGCGGCGAGAAGGTGGTTCAGGAGACTCGTCGTTGGGACGATGAGAAGGGTGTATCTTCACCAATGCGTTCCAAGGAAGATGCTCAGGATTATAGATACTTCCCAGATCCAGACCTTGTGCCTATAATGGTGAGTGACGAGTGGATTGAGGAGATTAGAGCTAAGCAGCCTGAGTTCAAGGACGAGAAGAAGGTTAGATATAAGGAAATGTATGGTCTTCCAGACTATGACATTGATCAGATTACTGGCAGCAAGAAGCTGGGAGAGATATTTGAGGGTGCTGTTGGTGCTGGCGCTGATCCTAAGAAGGTTTCCAACTGGCTCATGGTTGAGACTATGCGCCTCATGAAGGAAAATGATATGGATGCCGACCAGCTGAAGTTCTCCCCGGAGAACCTCGCAAAGCTTGTTAAGCTGGTAGACTCCAAGGAAATCAATAACTCAGTGGCTAAGGAAGTATTCGAGAAGGCTGTCTTCCTCGATGACCTTGATCCAGTACAGTATGTCGCAGACAACAATCTTTCTACAAAGGCAGATAGCGGCGAGCTCGAGGCAGTCGTTAAGAAAGCTATCGAAGCAAATCCTAAGGCAGTCGAAGACATAAAGAACGGAAAGGGCAAAGCCGTCGGCGCAATCGTCGGCTTCGTCATGAAAGAGATGAAGGGGAAATGCGACCCAGGCGAAGTCAACCGCCTCATCTCAGAACTCCTAAAATGATACCAGTGGGGACGGTTCCTGTGACAACTTTTGTGAACGTTTGGCATCAGGGCCCCAACTCTCGTCAGTAAGAATGAAGTAATCGAAACTAATTAGAAAATGTAAATAGCCGAAGAATTTATAGAAATTATTTCGAGGCCGTTTTGGGTCTGTTCACTTAGCAATTCACGAGTACGAAGTACGAAGTGAGAGCTTAGTGAGCCTAGGGGACCCAAACCGTGCGGAAGCAGAGCCGAGAAATAAATTCTATAAATTTGAGGCATCAACAATAAAGGAGAGAACGAAATGAAAACATATCTCGTAACAGGCGGTGCCGGCTTCATCGGCTCAAACTACATTCATTACATGTTCGACAAGTATGGCGACTCAATTCGCATCATCAACGTCGACAAGCTTACTTACGCAGGTAACCTTGAGAACCTCAAGGATATCGAGGATAGACCAAACTACACATTCGTAAAGGCAGATATCTGCGACGCAGAGGCCATCGGAAAGGTCTTCGCCGAGAATGATATCGACAGAGTGGTACATTTCGCTGCTGAGTCTCACGTAGACCGTTCTATCAAGAACCCAGAGGTTTTCGTTCAGACTAACGTTGTTGGTACAGCTGTAATGCTTAACTCTGCAAAGGCTGCATGGGAGAACGAGGACGGCAGCTTCAAGGAGGATAAGAGATTCCTTCACGTTTCAACAGATGAGGTTTATGGAACACTTCCAGATGATCCAAACGCTTACTTCTACGAGACAACACCTATCGATCCTCATAGCCCATATTCATCAAGTAAGGCTTCATCAGACCTTATCGTTAAGGCTTATGTGGATACTTATAAGTTCCCGGCAGTTATCACTAACTGCTCAAACAACTACGGTCCATATCAGTTCCCAGAGAAGCTGATTCCGCTGATCATCAACAACGCTCTCGCAGGCAAGAATCTTCCTGTTTATGGAGATGGTAAAAATGTCCGCGACTGGCTCTATGTTATGGATCACGCAAAGGGCATCGACATGGCTACAGAAAAAGGCCGCATCGGTGAGAGATACAACATCGGTGGTCACAACGAGAAGCAGAACATCGAGATCATTAACATTATAATTGAGACTCTTCAGGAGCTTCTTCCTGACTCAGATCCTCGCAAGGCAAATGTTACTAAGGATCTCATTACATATGTTACAGACCGTAAGGGTCACGACCGCAGATACGCAATCGCTCCTGACAAGATCAAGGAAGAGATTGGCTGGTATCCAGAGACAATGTTCAAGGATGGTATCCGTCTGACTATCAAGTGGTACCTCGAGAATGAAGACTGGATGAAAAATGTAACTAGCGGCGATTACCAGAAGTATTACGAGGGAATGTACGCAAATCGCTAAAATATAAACTATGCAAATAGGGACGGTTCTTATTTGCACATATGCAAAAGAGAAACGTCCCCATTTGCACACTCACTTTAGTCAGGAAAGAAGAGTATGGACTACGGAAGAAGAGATGAATATAAAAAATTAATATCCCTATGTCAGACTCTTATTATTCTGGCGGTTGAGGTTGTGGCATTTGGCTATGTCTGGTACAAGACTTACGATATCGCAAGGGAGCTGGACAAGAGTTTTACAGGCGCAGGCAACCTGGTTGTTATTCTGTACCTGGTGGTGTTGTTTTTCTTCACGCGCCTGAACGGCGGCTATAAGTTTGGACATTTGCGACTGATGGATCTTATATTTTCGCAAATGCTCTCCCTCTTGGGAAGCAACGTGATCATCTACTTCATCATGTGTCTGGCGCTCCGTGACATAGTTAGCCCGGCCAAGCTCCTGCTACTCACACTTGCAGATATTTTGGTCATTTTCATTTATAATGGTCTCATGTTTTTCCTTGAGATCAGGCTCTTCCCTCCGCGTAGGCTCATTCTCGTGTACGGTGACAAGGGTCCGATGGAAATGGTCCGCACCTTCCACTCGAGAACTGACAAGTTCCACATAGAAGAGAGCGTCCACGAAAGCCGCGGACTCACAGCTATAATGGAAAAGGTCGAGAAGTATGACGGCGTGATACTTCACCGGGTTCAGTCCGACATGCGAAGCGAACTGCTGCAAATGTGCTACCGCGAAAATATAAGGGCTTACGTAGTCCCATACATATCTGATATAATTCTTTGGAGTAGCGGCGATACACACCTGTTCGACACGCCAATGCTGGTAACTCACAATCACGGAATAACGGTGGTTGAGGCATTTTTCAAAAGAATAATGGATATAGTGCTGGCGCTTCTGATGTTGATAATTCTAAGTCCGGTTCTGCTTATAGTCGCAATCGGGGTTAAGCTTCAGGATGGCGGCCCGGTTATCTACAAGCAGGAGAGAGTCACAAAGGACGGCAAGATATTTAAGATTCTCAAGTTCCGTTCCATGTGCATTGACTCTGAGGTGGATGGCGCTATGCTGGCACAGAAAAATGACGACCGTGTGACAAAGTTTGGCAAGTTCATCCGCGACCTGCATTTAGACGAACTGCCGCAGATAATAAACATATTAAAAGGGGAAATGTCCCTTGTAGGGCCTCGGCCTGAACGTCCGGAAATAATCGAGCAGTACAAGGACGAAATCCCTGAATTTGACTATAGACTAAAGGTCAAGGCGGGTCTCACCGGCTACGCACAGGTGTACGGCCGATACAAGACTCCGTCCTACAATAAATTGAAGCTTGATATGATGTACATCGAGCATTATTCCATATGGTTGGATATCAAGCTGCTGATATTGACATTTAAGATAATCTTTGTGAAGGAGAATTCGGAAGGAGTATGACGAAACTTACAGTTGTCATGCCTTGTTATAATGAAGGCATCAGAATCTACCGTAACATAATTGAATTGGTGACCCAGCTTGAGAGATTCTGCGATTCCTTTAGGATTATCGTTGTAAATGACGGAAGTAGCGATGAAACAGAGTCGGAGATTCAGAGAGCGCAAAATGCCGATAAGCGAGTAGCTATGATTTCCTACCCTGACAACAAGGGCAAGGGCTATGCGGTTAGACGCGGAATGCTGGCATCAAAGTCCGAGTATACCGCATTTCTCGATGCGGACCTAGAGCTTCCACCTCACCTTCTCGAAGGCTTCCTGAAGGAAGCAGAGGCTGGAACCGACATAGTTATCGGCTCGAAAATGCACCCGGAATCGGAAGTGGAATATCCTTTCCTGAGAAAGGTCATGAGCCACGGATACTTCCTATTTCTGAAGGCACTCTTCGGACTAAATCTGAAGGATACCCAGACCGGTATCAAGCTCTTCAAAACCGAGAAAATAAGACCGGTGCTTAAAGCGATGAGAAATGGAGGCTTCTCTTTTGATATAGAACTCCTCGCCATCGCCACCAAGATGGGACTTACCGTTAAGGAAATGCCTGTAGTGGTGAATTTTTCAAGAAATAAAAATGACCGCTCGAAGATACATTTATCCACTGTCTGGGAAATGGTCAGAGATTCCTTTAGAATCAGGATGTACGTTTCGAAGCTAATCGTCAGGAACAGTGAAAACAAGACGAACGAAGCAGAAACAACTCAATAAAAACAGAAATCAAGAAACAGATTAAGAAAAAATAAGCAAACAAAAAGCAAAAAGCAAATTTAGTAATAGTATAATAAATACAAAATTATAAAACCATGTATAAAGGAAAGGTCTAGTATGAGTAAGTACGATTACGATGAAATGGACGAAGATCTGGCGGACAAGCTGGACGATCGTCGAGGCAGAAGGAAGAAAAAGAAAGTGAAGTCCAACGTTAAATGGGCCATCGCTCTTGTAGTCGAGCTGATAATTATTATGTTCCTGAGCTACGGTATTCTCAGGGTTTATCTCCATAATAAATATCAGAAGTTCGACCATGTCAATGACATGAAAGAGGAAGAGCTGGACATTAACGAAGGAGCAAACCAGGCGATGAACAATTACACCAACATCGCTCTATTCGGCGTTGACTCCCGTGATGAATCTCTGGGCAAGGGCAATCGAAGTGATGCGATAATCATTGCCAGCATCAACAACAATACCAAAGAGATAAAGCTTCTGTCTGTTTATCGTGACACGCTTCTCGAGGTATCAAAGGAAGACGGCAGCGTACTCACGACCAAGGTCAACTCTGCCTATGCTTACGGCGGCCCTGAGCTTGCGGTTCAGACGCTGAACAAGAACCTCGATCTTAACATTTCCGAGTACGTAGCTGTGAACTGGGAAGGATTGACAAGAGCCATCGACTCCCTTGGCGGCGTAACAGTCCACATAGAAGAGAACGAGCTGGATATGCTCAACACCGCACTTACCGAGCAGATTCAGGTAAATGGTATCAATTCCAACGGTGTCTACGAGACAGGCTATGTAACTCTGAACGGTGCTCAGGCAACAGCTTACTCACGTATCCGTAGTACAGACCAGGGTGATATAACAAGAACAGAGCGTCAAAGAGAGGTTATCTCCGCAATGATCGCGCAGGCTAAGCAGTCTGACCTCAAGACTCTCAACGCTATAATAGACGAGGTGTTTCCTTACATAGGAACATCGATCACAGAGGATCAGATGTACGAGCTCGCAAAGGGTGTCCTCTCTTACGAAATGACTGACAGCAATGGATTCCCATTCCAGTGGGAATACTATTCTACACAGGCCAAGGGTTCCTGCATAGCGCCTGAGGACCTTACCGAAAATGTAAAAACTATGCAGCTGTATCTCTTCGGTACAGAAAACTACGTTCCAACCCAGCAGGTGCAGAACATCAGTTCTCAGCTGACTGGAGAAACTGGCTTCGGAAGCGTGGGGGCGATTCCGGTTCCAGAGAAAGAACCAGAGGATTCCGGCGAATAGCATGGGAAATGTAATAGTTGCTCAGTCGGGTGGTCCGACAACGGCTATAAATGCTTCTCTGGTGGGCGTAGTGAAGGGCGCACTGGCAAGCGACAAATATGACAAGATATATGGCGCACTCCACGGAATAAGTGGTGTGATGAAAGAGGATTTCATTCTCATGAATGATAAGGATCTGGACCTGATATACAGGACACCTGCCAGCTACCTGGGCTCTTGCAGATACAAGATGCCAGAGCGTGGCGAGTCTAAGGATGTCTATGAAAAGGTCTTCGAGGTCCTAAGCAAAATGGATGTTTCTGCCTTCTTCTATATCGGCGGAAATGATTCAATGGATACAATAGCAAAGCTTTCTGACTATGGTCGCGAGATTGGAAGCAGTATCAGATTTGCTGGCGTTCCTAAAACTATTGATAACGATCTTATAAAAACTGACCATACTCCAGGCTATGGTTCGGCGGCAAAGTTCATCGCAACCTCAATGCTTGAAATGGCTCATGATACAGCCGTTTACGAAGCACCGGCTGTAACTATAGTTGAGATAATGGGTAGAGATGCTGGATGGCTGACAGCCGCTGCAGCTCTTGCGAGAAATGAATACACATCGGTGCCTCAGCTGATATATCTGCCGGAGGTTACCTTTGACAAAGCTCAGTTTATAGAGGATATAAAGAGTCTTCTCGAGAAGACTACAAACATCGTGGTTGCGGTCTCCGAGGGAATCAGAGATGCTGAGGGCTCTTATATAAGCGCGACCTCCGCTGCAAATGACAAGTTCGGTCATGCACAGCTATCTGGCGCGGGCAAATGCCTCGAACTTCTGGTTAAGCAGGAGCTGGGAATTAAATGCCGCTCTGTTGAGCTAAATATCCCACAGAGATGTGCGGCGCATATCGCTTCCGCAACTGACCTTAAGGAATCTATGGAGCTGGGTGAAAAGGCTGTAGAATACACTCTCGCAGGAGAAACTGGATTCATGCCAGTGATAAACAGACTCTCCGATAAGCCTTACAGCTATGATATCGCGTTGGGCGATCTGGACGTGATTGCAAATCAGGCCAGAAGCGTTCCTAGAGAGTGGATAAATGAAAAAGGAAATGATATAAAGCAGGAGCTTATTGATTACATGCTTCCTCTTATTCAGGGGGAGGTAGAAGTGGCTTATAAAGAGGGACTCCCTGTCTATGCAGCACTTGGACATTTGACTAAGGAAAAGTAACTTTTCCTTGCGTTATTTAGGGTGAGAGACTATAATAAGACATATAAAAAAAGCGAACTGCAAAGTTGCAATTTTTAAATATCTGGGATGTCCGACAACTCCTACATATTTTGAACCTACATCTTATTATAGGGAACTTAATATCTTGAGATAGATGACATGCCTCTTCGTGAGGACTTCAGAAGTCTCATTGCAAGTACCCACCTAGCTTTAGCTAGGAGTCAAAAAGTAGGAGCCGGCATCTTGGATGTTTGATGACATGAGACTTCAGGCTTAACGTATGGCACGCTAAGCCTTTCTTTCTGTTTAGAGCTCAAATATATTTACGGTTGGAGTAATATGTCTTGAAGAATAGAATGAAGGACATTGTAAGATTTATAGATGGCACTGCCGATGAGCATATGGGCGCTTTTGCTGCCCAGTCGGCATTTTTTATTTTTCTGTCATTCTTTCCAATCGTCAATATATTTATTACTTTGCCCCAGTATCTGCCTATTACAGAGCAGCAACTGCTGAGTGTTATTTACTTTGTGATGCCGGGAAAATTCAAGACCTACATTACAAGTATAGTTTCAGAAATGTATAATTATTCGTCGGGGTCTATGGCTATAGTGTCTATCATTATTGCTATCTGGTCTGCGGCTAAAGGAATAATGGCCATAAGAAATGGGCTGAATGAGGTCTATCGCTCCAGAGAGAGCAGGAATTATCTCATCATTAGAGGAATCAGCTCCATATATACAATAGTCTTTGTGCTATTTTTGATAATACTGATACCGATTAACATCTTCGGAACTCAGATAGCCAGATTCGTACTGGCAAAGTTCCCGGAATATGCCAATGAAACCTGGCTTATTCTAAGTGTGAAGGGAACGGCTACCTTCATCCTGCTATTTGTAATGTTTGAGCTACTGTATACCATAGTGCCGACACGTAAGATGAAGTTCCGTAATCAGGTTCCGGGAGCACTATTTGCGGCATTCTCGTGGGTTGCGGTAACTAAGCTTTTTTCCATATATATCGATGCCTATGCGTCACAGGCCTATCTGTATGGATCACTAACCACAGTAGTGCTCATTCTTTTCTGGATGTACTTCGTTATCTACCTGATATTTGTAGGAGCTCAGATAAATGAATACCTCCACGTCTGCCGTAAGCGCGAGAGGGAGTATGAGCTTAGCAAGTATGCAAATGGTAAAACAGAGGTCTGGGATGATGACGAGCTGGTAGAGACAGATGAACTTAAGGAAGAAGATTCTTCGGGCTAAAGCCCTCAGAATGACATTTATACCATATATTCTAATCTATGCGGGAAGTTTTATTAGATTGAATAAAAATGTGAGATGTTTCACTAGTATAGAAAAAAGGAAGAGGAAAAATGAGTAAGATAAGAACAAGATTTGCACCAAGCCCAACAGGAAGGATGCATGTAGGTAATCTTAGAACAGCCCTATATGCATATCTTATTACTAAGCACGAGGGTGGAGATTTTATACTTCGTATCGAGGATACAGATCAGAATAGAGAGATGGAGGGAGCGGTAGATATCATTTACAGAACCCTTCGTGAAACCGGTCTTCTCTGGGACGAGGGTCCAGACAAGGATGGAGGCGTTGGTCCTTACATCCAGTCAGAGAGAATGGCTCAGGGACTCTATCTTGAGTATGCTAAGAAGCTGATCGAAAGAGGCGAGGCTTACTACTGCTTCTGCGACGAAGAAAGACTTGCAAGCCTCAATCAGGAGATAGAAATTGACGGTGAGAAGAAGAAGGTCTTCCACTATGACAAGCATTGTCTGCACCTTTCTCCAGAAGAGATTCAGGAGAAGCTGGACGCAGGCCTTCCATACGTTATCCGTCAGAATAATCCAACAGAGGGGGAGACAAAGTTTGAGGACGAGCTTTACGGAACAATCACAGTTCCGAATGAAGAGCTGGATGATATGATCCTTATCAAGTCAGACGGCTTCCCTACATATAATTTTGCAAATGTTGTAGATGACCATTTGATGGGAATCACACACGTAGTAAGAGGAAATGAGTACCTTTCCTCTGCGCCAAAGTACAACAGACTCTATGAGGCCTTTGGTTGGGAGGTTCCGGTTTATATTCATTGCCCACTCATCACAGATGAGAATCACGCTAAGCTCTCAAAGAGAAGCGGACATTCTTCCTTTGAGGACCTTCTTGAGCAGGGCTTCCTGACAGAGACTATCGTAAACTTCGTTTCTCTTCTTGGCTGGAGCCCAGAAGGAAATAATGAAATATTCTCTCTCGAGGAACTGGTTAAGGAATTCGATTATCATAAGATTTCGAAGTCTCCTGCAGTCCTTGATATGACAAAGCTTAAATGGATGAACGGCGAATATATCAAGAAAATGGACCCGGATGCATTTTACGAGAAGGCAGAGCCTATTCTGAAAGAGGTCATTTCCAAGCCGCTTGATTTAAAACATATAGCTGGCATGGTTCAGAGCCGTATCGAAGTATTTACAGATATAAAGGATCAGGTGGATTTCTTTGAAGAGGTTCCTGACTACGATGTAGAGCTCTACACTCACAAGAAGATGAAGACTAATCCTGAGAACAGCCTGGAGCTTCTTAAAGAGGTTAGACCAGTGCTTGAGGAGGCTACAGCCTTCGACAATGACAGTCTGTTTGAGCTACTCAAAGCTTTCGGTGCTGAGAAGGAATATAAAACTGGATTTGTAATGTGGCCAATCAGAACTGCAATGTCTGGAAAGGCTGCTACACCAGGTGGAGCAACAGAGCTGATGTCTATACTTGGCAAGGAAGAATCCCTTAAGAGAATAGACGCAGCTATAGAGAAACTCGCCTAAGTTGGGGCTAGGCTGGTGATTGTTTTTTGAAAGTCACTATGCTATACTATTATGCGATGTGGCTTTTACATGTTTTGAAGTGAAAGGGGTTAACTCGATGAGCGATATTATTGATGGACTTAAGACGATGGATACATCGACGCTAGCCATTTTGGGCTTTGCGGCTATCCTTTTAATATTCTTACTTGTTCTGATAATAATTACAATAAGGGTGCTGAAATCCGACTATATAGATGAGGAAGAGCCTTTAAAGGATAAGGAAACTCCAATTCCTGACGAGGATGACGAAGAATACTACGACGACGATGAAGACGAAGAGGACGATGATGAGACCTCAAGAAAGATTCGTGAGGCAGTCGAGTCGGTAGAGGTAACAAAGGCTAAGTACGAGGCTGAGAAAATCGCTCAGGAGCTTGAGGAAGCTGAGAATCAGGAGAAGGATAAGGCTAGAATCAATGCTGCAGCCAGAGTTGAAGCAATAGCAAATGCTGTTCATGAAAAGAACGAAGCCTCTGACGAGGATGAAGACGACGACTACGAAGATGACTACGAGGACGATGAGGAGGCTGAAGATACAGCTCCAGTTGAGACAGCGGCTGATGCAGTAGCTGAAGATGCTCCTGCAGAAGCTTCAGAAGAGACGGAAGACCTCGAAGAAGAATATTCACAGGATGACGGCGAGGAGCCAGATCCTGATGATGCTGATACAAATGAATTGGATACTGACAAGATCAAGGCTGAGCTTAGAAAAGAAAGAGATGCAGTTAAGGAATCAGAGTCAGAGCTGAATGAAATGGCTAAGCAGAGAGCAGAAGCTCCTGAATATAATGCTTCTTTCGATAGTGCATTTGTAGATAGACCTGTTTATGAAGAGAAGGTTGATCCGGTTATTCCTAACCCAACACCTGAGTCTATACTCGGTGCGGCACCAGGACCTAACCCAGAACTACTCCAGGGAACACCTGCGATGGAAACACCTGTAGCTGATGCACCAGTTGCTCCAGCACCTGTTGTTTCTGACATCGACACACCTCTTCCACCTAAGAAAAAGAAGAAAAAGAAGAAGACTAGAGATATAGATAAAGAAATCGATAAGGAAGAGAAGAAGGAAAAACGAGTTCCTAGACCTGCTGTTCCTATGTCTGATGGAAAGGTTGCTAAGTTCTTCTGGTATAATCAGCAGGATGTTGAAGGCCTGGAACGTAAGGAAGATATGTACTTCAAGAGCCACTATTTCAATGAGGCTGACGAAGTAATCCTCGATCTTATCACTGAGATGTACGACTGTGGATTCGTGAGAACTGAGGAACTTCAGAGAATAGCTTACGGTATCACATTCAAGTCTCTTGGAATGAAAGAAATCCTTCGTTCAAACGAGTCACTGGGATTCAACAAGGACAGCGCTACTAAGGAGCCTACAGAAGCTGATAAGCAGGAAGCCTTCGAAAAATGGTGCAAGTATGTGGATAACTTCATGGAGATAATTGTGATAAATGCTCCTGATGAGGTTAGAGATTACATCATCGATCAGATGTATGATTACGGACACCACGACATCGAAGATCTGATGTACAGCCCATATTAATAGAAATTTTTAGGACACACCTCAAAGGTGTGTCCTTTAATATCAGTTCTAGTATAATCATAAATTTCCTTGACTTGAGCGAGCAAGGTGCTATAATAAGAAACGATTTGCTCGGCAAATCTTGGTTTTGAATAAGTAAAAAGGCTATGATAGTGCATAAAGCTACTATAAGTCGTCTGCAGGTTGAAGAGCTTCTTCCTTTTTGTAAAGAAGCGCTCATATCAAACCGCCAGAGAAAGAGGTCATCGGCTGGAAACCTCTCAGATAGACATAGATGGTTATTTTCACACTGGAGCTGCCGGACTTAAAGTCATCTAAAATGGTCAGTAGGTCTTGGACGTTAGGCGCGTTAAGTCATATGAGAGTTATATCCTGACAAAAGTACAATTGAACAGGATATAGAAAACGGGTGGTACCGCGGTTAGAAATCGTCCCGGATATGGAGAAATCCATATCCGGTTTTTTATTGTGATTCTTTGAGGCAAGGCGACGAAGAATCTTAAAATCACAGAAGGAGAAACGAAATGAAAGAGATGCTGGAAAAGATCAGGGAGCAGGCTGAGCGTCAGATAGAAGCAGCCACATCCCCTGAGACACTTGATGAGATAAGAGTTTCCGTGCTCGGTAAGAAAGGTGAACTGACACAGATACTTAAAGGAATGAAGGATGTTGCTCCAGAGGATAGACCAAAGGTTGGACAGATGGTCAACTCGGTAAGAGATGTCCTTGAAGAGGCTCTTGCAGAGCAGAAGAAGATTCTCAAGTCTGCAGTTATTGAGAAAAAAATGCAGAACGAATGGTTAGATGTTACCCGTCCGGGTACAAGAGCTATGAGAGGACATAAGCACCCTAATCAGATAGCTCTTGAAGATCTCGAGAGAGTTTTCATCGGTATGGGATACGAGGTGGTTGAAGGACCTGAAATCGAGTACGACCGCATGAATTTCAAACTCCTGAATATTCCTGAGGATCATCCGGCAAAGGACGAACAGGATACATTTTACATTCAGAGACACGATGAGAGTAAGGGAGAGACAACAGAGGACGACATCGTTCTCCGTACGCAGACCTCATCCGTTCAGGCGAGAGTAATGCTTGCGGCAGGAAAACTAAAGGAAACATCAAAGGGCTTCCCTGAGAGAAACCTCCCAATCAAACTCATTTCCCCTGGTCGTGTATTTAGATCAGACGAAGTAGATGCTACCCACAGCCCATCCTTCCATCAGGTGGAGGGTCTGGTAATAGGTGAAAATGTTACTATGGCCGACCTTAAGGGCACCCTTGATCAGTTTGCAAAGGAATTCTTCGGACCAGACACAAAAACTAAGCTTCGTCCCCATCACTTCCCATTTACAGAACCATCTGCTGAAGTAGATGTTACCTGTTTCAAATGTCACGGAACAGGACGCGTTAAGAAGATGGAGGAAGTTAAGGAGGGTGGCAAGCTCGTCAGACGTGAAGTTGACTGTGCATGTACAGCCTGCAAGAGTTCTGGTTGGATAGAGATACTCGGATGTGGAATGGTACATCCAGATGTCCTCGAGATGTGCGGCATCAATGATAGCAGCGATCCAGACGCGCCTGTATATACAGGCTTCGCCTTTGGAATCGGCCTTGAGCGAGTAGCCCTCCTCAAGTACGAAATCGCCGACATGCGCCTCCTCTACGAGAACGATATACGTTTCCTTGAGCAATTCTAAACACCTTATGAAGATTTGTCGAATAAATCCATATTTATTCGACAAATAGAAGAAAGATTAAAAGTTAATTAATTATAAAACCTTTACCGCGAGAAATCGGAGGTATTATAAGGCGAGCGGGCTCACATTCGAGACCCTAGAGTGACCTCGGTACTTAGCGATTCAGACACCGACAAAGGAGGTGGATGAGAGCTTAGAACCGTTAGGTCACGGCCGGAGCGGAAGCGCGTCGAGAATGTGAGAGCCGCTTCGCCATATACTCCGATTTCCGTGGAGAAGAAATTAGAAGGAGAATAAAAATGGATACACCAGTTATGTGGTTAAAGCAGATTGTTCCGGACCTTCCATTCCCGGAATCAGATATAGATGAAAATGGAAAAACAACCCTCGAGTACGAAGCCCTCGACAAGGCTGTCGACGAGTTCACAGACAAAATCACCCTGTCAGGCTCACACGTAGAGAGAGTTACAAAATACTTCAAGAAACCAACCGGCGCTAGACTTAGCCGTGTGGTAGTTGGTCAGGTTATGGAAGTCGCTCAGCATCCAGATGCTGATAGACTTGTAGTATGCCAGGTAAATGTTGGACACACTGTAGAGGCTGGTCAGGATGAAAATGGTATCATCCAGATAGTTACAGGTGCTCCTAACATCATAAAGCTCTGCCCTTATAAGTATGGCGAGGCTTCAAATGAGAAGACTGCAGATGGTGAGGAGAAGAAATACCTCACACCAACAGTTCTCGATGGTGGTACTGCAGTATTTAACGTGCACACAGGCGAAGATCTTTCTCCAAAGGAAGGAAAAATCAAGAAGGGTAAACTCCGTGGAGTTCCTTCATCAGGAATGATGTGCGCTATTGAGGAGATAGGTGCAAACCCGGATCTATATCCTGGAGATAAGGATGGAGTATACATCTTCACAGATGAAGAAATAAAGCTTATGGATCTCAAGGCTGGCGACGATGCAACAGATAAGCTTGGCCTGAATGATGCAAATATCGAATATGAAATTACTTCAAACAGAGTAGACTGCTTCTCCGTTCTTGGAATGGCACGTGAGGCTGCTGCAACCTATGGTGTTGCATTTGACCCAGAAGGCGATTTTGACCTTGCTAAGATGAAGTCTTCTGTAGAAAGCGGCGAGGTTCATGATGAGAAGTCCTCAGATAAAATCGCAGTTGAAATCAAAGCTCCAGAGCTTTGCAAGAGATATATCGGTCGTGTAGTTCGAAATGTTAAGATAGGACCTTCTCCACTGTGGCTCCAGAAGAGACTTCGCAGTAGAGGTATAAATGCAATCAATAACATAGTTGATATCACAAACTATGTAATGGAAGAACTCGGACAGCCTATGCATGCCTTTGATCTATCTACACTGGAAGGTGGCAAGATAGTTGTTAGACGCGCTGAGGACGGTGAGAAGTTCACAACTCTTCACGATGAGGAGCTGACACTAAGTACAGATACACTTATGATCTGTGACGCAGTTAAGCCAGTTGCTCTCGCGGGTATCAAGGGTGGTAAGAATTCTATGATCCCTCTTGAGACAAAAGAGCTTCCTTACATTCTTTTCGAGTCTGCTTGCTTCGAAGGAAATAACATTCGTAAGTCAGAGCGTCGTCACGGAGTTTCAACAGAGTCTTCTGCTAAGTTCAACAAGGGACTTGATCCAAATCTTGCTGAGCTCGCAATCACTCGTGCAGTTCAGCTCATCCAGGAGTTCGGTTGTGGCGAAGTGCTGGAGGGGGAGGTTGATGTTTACCCATCACCAGTTGAACCTTGGACTCTTCCATTTGAGCCAGAGAAGATGAATGCTCTTCTTGGACTGAACATTAGTATAGAGGAGATGAAGGACACCTTCACAAGACTTGGTCTTACATTAGACGAGGCAAAGGGAACACTTACAGTTCCTACATATAGACAGGATCTCCACTGCATGGCAGATCTCGCTGAGGAAATCGCTCGTATCCATGGATATGACAGAATCCCATCAACAGTACCTACTACAAATGGTGGAATCGGTGGCATTTCCTATAATGAGACTATCAACCGTATGGTAAGAGCTATCGTTGAAGAAAACGGATTCTCTCAGGGTATGACCTACAGTTTCGAGTCTGAGAAGGCTTTCGACAAGCTTCTTATCCCGGAGGGACATCAGCTCAGAAAAACTATTCAGATAATCAATCCTCTTGGAGAGGACTTCAAATGTATGAGAACTCAGCTCATGAATGGACTTCTCACTTCTCTTGGAACTAATTCAGGCAGAAGAAACAAGAACGTTCGCCTCTATGAGCTCGGAACAGTTTATCAGCCACACGACACATGGCCAGCAAAGCCAACTGAGCCAGGTAAGGAAAATGACCTGCCGCTTGACGAACTTCAGCAGCTTGCTATCGGAATGTATGGCAACGGGGATTTCTTCGATATGAAGGGCGTAATCGAGGAGATTCTCGCTAAGCTCAACATGGATGATAAGGGTTCGAATAAGAATGCAGTTGAGTTTATTGCAACTTCAGAGTATGATAACAAGGAGTATCCATTCCTTCATACATTGAGACAGGCTAAGATAGTTAAGAAGAAGGATCATAGTATTACAGTAGGTTACATCGGACAGCTTCATCCGGTTGTTGCTGAGAATTACGGCATCAAGGGAGATGTTTATGTGGCAGTACTGAATATGGAGAAGGTGGTTGAGCTCGCAGACTTCGATGTTAAGTTCGTGGAGCTGGCTAAATACCCTGCTTCCTCTCGTGACCTTGCTCTTGTTTCAGATAGAAATGTATATGTAGGAGATATTGAGAAGATAATCAGAAAGAATGCTGGAGATTATCTGGAGAAGCTTGAGCTCTTCGATATATTTGAGGATCCAACTGGCGAGAAACTGGATGCAGATAAGAAGAGCGTAGCATATTCACTCACATTTAGAGCTAATGACCGTAACCTTACAAGTGAAGAGGTTAGTGAATCAGTTAACAACGTGCTTGAGGCATTAAAAGAAAAAAATATAAATATAAGGGGATAAGTGAATGGACAATTTCAACCAAAATCCAAATCAGGGTTATCCGCAGCAAGGGGCTGGCTACGCCGAGCCACAGCAACCACAGCAAGGAGCTGGCTACGCCGCACCACAGCAGGGATACCCACAGCAACCAGTTAACCAGGGATATCCACAGCAAGGATACATTCCACCACAACCACAGCAAGGAGCTGGCTACGCCGCACCACAGCAGCCACAGCAAGGCTACGGCGCACCACAGCAGGGCTATCAGCAGCCAAATGCAGGTTATGGCGCACCACAGCAGCCACAGCAGCCAAATGCAGGCTTCGGTGGACCACAGCAGCCACAACAGCCAAAGAAGAGCAACACAGGTCTCATCATTGGTATAGTAGTTGGTGCAATTGTACTTCTTGCAGTTTTAGCGGTAGTATTTATTAAATTGTTCAAGGCAGAAATAAATAATGGTTATGCTAGTGAAGATCAGGTTGTTGAGAAGATATTTACAGCGCTTAATGATCATGATCAGGAAGCATATCTGAAATGTTTCCCAGACGAGAAATATCTCTCAAACAAGCAGGATCTTATCGATGCATATGATATCTTCGTCGATGCAAAAATTGAGTTTGATACAGATACAATCAAGGAGCTTGATAGTGAGGATGTTGATGTTAAGACTGTAAATAACCTTAAGGGACTTAAGGTGGAAAAGTATATTAAGAAGACTGTTTCCATAGAAGCTGATCAGGAGGTTCTTGGTGAAAACTATAGAATCAAAGAAAACTTCAATTTCGAGCTTGCTAAGATCGGAGATAAGTGGTGTGTAATCATTATCAATGCTGATCAAAGCTCAGCTGAGATTCTTGATAATGGAAGTAGCACAACAGAGGAAACTACTGAAGCTGATACAGAAGAAGAGACAACAGAGGCTACAGAGGAAGAGACAACTGAAGCAACAACAGAAGCTGCAACAGAAGCAAGCGCTCCTGGAGATCTCTCAGATGACCTTTATTCAGAGCAGATATCAATTGATGGTGTAGTTTATCACCTTCCATTTGATTATTCACTCATTTCTGACAAATATACCTTTGACTTAGCTGACTATGGTAAGGAAGATGGTTATCAGCTGGAAGCAAATGAGTACACACTTTCAACTATTTATCTGGAAAATTCAGAAATAGATGAAGACTTCGATTATACAGTTGGTTTCAAGAATACAACTAGTGAAGCAAAGGATATTAAGTCTACATCTATCTGGGCTATGGACTTCGATATGACCTACTGTGAAACAGACAACTATCCAAAGGTAGTTCTTCCAAAGGGAATTACTTGGGGATCAACCCTTGACGAAGTAAAGGCAGCTTATGGTGAGCCAACAGAGGATCCATATTATGCTGACAGCCTTGGATATTGGTCATATACATATTCAGATGATGATTTAGACTATTCAGTAGATCTTATAATCTATGAAGACAAGGGTGTAACTGAAATCGACGTAAAGAGTTATAAAGAAGACTAATTAACATTTACCACGGGGGCAACCCCGTGGTAAAAATTTGAGAAAAAGTCGGTTCCTTTGGGACCGGAAGAGGTGCATATGGAGGTACATGATTTTTATTATGATCTACCTGAGGAGCTTATCGCGCAGGATCCGCTGGAGAAACGTGATGAGTCCCGTTTCATGGTTATACACCGTGACACAAATGAGATAGAGCATAGAAGATTTCATGATGTAATAGAATATTTGAATCCTGGGGATTGCCTGGTTATAAATGACACAAAGGTTATCCCTGCTCGTCTTCTGGGTGAAAAGGAAGAAACTGGAGCAGCTATAGAGGTGCTTCTTTTGAAGGATGCTAGCGGATACGCTGACTCTTCTAAGGAAGGGACAAACAGCGAAAATACTGAACAAACTAAGGAGCTTGCGGGTAAGAACACCCGAATCTGGGAATGTCTCGTCAAGCCGGGCAAGAAAATGAAACCGGGCGCAAGAGTAGTATTCGGCAAGGACGAAGTAACAGGTGAACCTTTACTTAGTGCTGAAGTACTAGATACTGTAGAAGAGGGCAATAGAATCATCCGTTTTGAATTTGATGGTATCTGGGAAGAGGTTCTAGATAAGCTAGGCGAAATGCCTCTGCCCCCATATATTACCCATAAGCTTCAGGATAAGAACCGTTATCAGACAGTATATGCTGCACATGAGGGTAGTGCTGCGGCTCCTACGGCGGGACTGCATTTCACAAAGGAACTCTTAAGTGAAATAGAAGCTAAGGGCGTAAAGATAGCAAGACTTACTCTTCATGTGGGCCTTGGTACATTTCGTCCAGTTAAGGTGGATAAGATCGAAGACCACCATATGCATACAGAGTACTATGAGCTTTCACAGGAAGCGGCAGATATCATCAATGAAACCAGAAGAAATGGCGGACGCGTGATATCCGTTGGTACGACAAGTACAAGAACTCTTGAAACCGTTGGAACCCTTCAGGGAATAAGCAAGGCCTCCCAAGACGAAGCCAAGTCCACTCAGTTCCAGGAGATTAAACCAGCTTCTGGATGGACTAACATTTTCATCTATCCAGGCTACGAGTTTAAAATAGTAGATTCTTTAATTACTAACTTCCATTTACCAGAATCAACGCTTATAATGTTAGTGTCAGCATTTTATAACAGAGATGCTGTAATGAATGCGTATGAAGAAGCGGTGAAGGAAAGGTATAGATTTTTCTCCTTTGGAGACTCTATGTTACTACTATGAAAAACATCAAAGATAGTATAAAACTTTTCAGATTCAATATGGCAAATGTAGTCCTGTTTGAGCTTATTCTCAAGGCGGCTTCTTTTGCTGTACTGATTCCTTTATATTCGACATTTATAAACCTGGCAGTTAATCTGTCAGGTATTTCTTATTTGACGAAGGAAACGGTTAAGAAGTTTTTCCAGGCGCCTTCGACCTATGCACTCATCTTTATACTGTTTCTGTTCACGGCTATGTGCATCATCGTGGATGTATCCGGAATCAGCTATGCCTATCACAGAGCAAACTATATGAAGAAAACCTCTCCTTTTAGAATGCTCCTTGTGGGACTTCGTTCGGCTATCAGAGTTCTCAGGCCTCGAAATATGCCTATCTTCATATTTGTCCTGTGCTATATGCCGGTCATTGTGAATATCGTTTTCGACTTCATGCTGCTGAATATCAAGGCTCCTTATATAGTAGACCTTGTGACCGTAAATGCGAAGGTCACCATTACGTTGCTAGCTCTATATGCGCTGCTGCTGATCTATTCGCTGAGATATACATTTCTCCTGCATATCTATAATGTTGAAAAGGTTAGCTTCCGCAAGTCGATCGACAGGGTGGATGAGCTTCTGGGTAAGAAAAGGTTTGAACAGGTGGGGAAGGTATTCCTGTGGCTGCTTGCAGTTGTTGGAGTGCCGGTTCTTATCTATTACCTTTATACGGGTCCCTTCCTGGGGAGAGTGCTTACTATAGATATAGCGGTAAAGATTGTTACTATGATATATGAGAGCGTCAAAGTAGTTTTCTCATTTATATATGTTTTGATCGGACTTCCTATCATATATGCCTATATCTGCAACAGCTACTACAATTTGGTTCCAGCGGAAGAGGGCGCGGAAAATATCGATGACTATGAGTACGATGCCAAGTCCATAAGTCGTCAGGAGAGAAGGATTCTGGCGGTTATCATCGCGCTTGCGCTTATTCTTAATACAGGCTTCTATACGCTTAAGAGGCTGAATATCATTTCCATAAATGCACAGTATCTCGACAAGGTTACAATTACAGCGCATAGAGGCGACTGCTCCGGCGCGCCAGAAAACACACTGGCGGCATTTGAGCTGGCTATCGAAAATGGTGCTGATATCATAGAGCTGGATGTGCGCCAGACCAAGGACGGCGAGATAGTTGTAATGCATGACGAGAACCTGAAACGTGTCTGCGGAGTGAATAAGAAGGTTGGAAAGCTTACCTATGAGGAGCTTATGAAGTACAGTCCAGGTAAGAAATATAGAGGTCCGAATGAAGAACTCTATAGGGAAGAGAAGATACCGACCTTGCAGGAGGTTATTGATCTCGTGGGCGATAGAGCGAAGCTTAATATCGAGCTTAAGCCGGCAAAAACAGATAAGAACCTGTCCCAGAAGGTTGCTGAGATAATAGGCGAAAATAATTACTACGACAATTGCTTCGTGGCGTCTCTTACTTATGGCGCAATCCGTAGAGTCAAAGTGGCTGATCCAGAGATTAAGACTGTATATGTCATGGCCGTTGCGATGGGAGACTTCTACGACCTGGAATATGCGGATGGCTTCAGTATTAAGTATAGATATATTAATAGTGAAATAATCAAGCAGGCTCATAAGAGGGGCAAGGAAGTATACGCCTGGACGGTTGATGACAAACAGATACTTGAAAGTATGATGCTTATGAATGTGGATTCAATCATCACCAATAACCCTTCGAAGATGAGAACCTCCATGTACGAGAATTTCTACGGAGATACGCTCATCCAACGAATAAACAATTATTTCGATAGTCAGATATAGTAGTAGCGTGGGTTGACACAAATGCCGAAATAATATAAGGTTGAGGCTGGTGATTACAAATGATTTTCATTTCGCCAGGTGCGAGTGGAGATTTTCAGGAGAATAAAATGCTAAACTACTTATTAGTTTTTCTTATATCAATGGTTCCGCTTATAGAGCTTAGACTTGCTATTCCTTATGCAATCGGGCTGGGGCTGAATATTCCTCTTTCCTACGTAATAGCAATAGTAGGAAATATGATACCTGTTCCTATTATATTCTTCTTCGCAAGAAGAGTTCTGGAATGGGGCGACAAGTTTAATTGGCCTAAGGGTCTCGGCTGGGTCGGTAAGTTCTTTCACTTCTGCCTTGAAAAAGGCGAGAAGGGCGGCAAGAAGCTGACAGAGAAAGCGGGCAGAAGTACATACTTCGCACTCTTCTTATTTGTAGGTGTTCCACTTCCAGGAACAGGTGCCTGGACAGGAACCCTTGCGGCAAGTATTCTCGACCTTGATTTTAAGAAAAGCGTAATAGCGGTTCTCGGCGGAATCGTTCTGGCAGGAGTTATCATGGGTCTCGGCAGCGCCGGACTATTTAGTGCCATCAGAGCGATGTTTTAGGAGAATATATGACAGAAAATACCTTCAACAAAAGAATATTTAGAATAGACCTGCTCCGATTCATAGCGTCAATTCTGGTTCTTGCTCTAATCCTATCGTCTACGGGCTGTGGATCCAAGAAGGCTGAACCAACTACAGAAGCTGTCGAAGACGACGAGCTCGTTGATTCGGATGGCTTCAGAAATGTTAAGGACTACGTAGTAACTATTCAGGGTGGCGTAAATGTTCGCCTTACTCCAGAGGAAAATGGTGAAGTTTACATTACTCTTGATAAGGGCGTTAATCTGAAGCGTACAGGTGTTAAGGATGGATGGACCAGAGTTCTTATAAATGGCGGTATCTATTATGTACGTTCAGAATCTGTGGAGCAGACCTCGATACAGTGGGCAACCGAGACAGATGTTGAAAAGGTCAGCCATGTTGTATTTATTGATCCTGCTAAACAGATCACAGAGGATACTAACCTAGAACCAATCAGTCCAGACGTAGATGCTCCTATGCTGACCGACAGTGGGGAGTATGCAACAGCATCTTCAGCACAGATGGCAGGCATGAAGCCTAAAATGTCTGCGGGTGCGATAGGCGTACAGACAGGCGGCTTTGAATATGATGTAACTATGAGCGTTGCCAGCTACCTGAATGCAGAACTGGTGAAGCGAGGATATACAGTTTACATGTCCAGAACTACAAATAATGTAGATATCAGTAATTCCAAGAGAGCTCAGATGGCGAACTCCTCTGGAGCGGAAATATATGTGAAGATTGAGGCTCCTTCCTCAAGCGATCCTTCGGCTTCGGGTGTACTTGGATTTATAGCTACTTCGACAAACTCTCACAGCGGATCTCTTTATCAGAAGAATTACGAGCTGTGTTATGACATTATCGGACGTGCCTGCGAGGATTCTGGTGCGAAGCGTATGGGTATATATGAAACAGATGGACTAACCTCTCTAAACTATTGCAATATGCCTGCTACAGTAATAAGTGTTGGATTCATGTCAAATGATAATGACGATCTGGCACTTTCAACAGAGGATTATAAGAAGAAGATGGCCCTCGGAATAGCAAAAGGAATCGATGAATATTTCGAGAAGGTAGATGCACAAGAATAAAAATGTCAAAATGATGAACTAGAAATCGGCGATCAGAAATGATTGCCGATTTTTAATTGCTATATTCGAAAGTTTTTATTTTTCTTGACATATATGTTACATAGTGGTAGTATACATTTGTAACAAAACCGTAACAATTCGAACAAAAATGTAACATTTGTTTACATAATACTAACAAATTGTCAAAGAATTGTCATAAACAACATAGAATTGTTACAAATAGAGGAAAAATTATGAATCGTAGAACACAGTTAAAACTTGAAGAAGCAAAAATATTTGCAAAGAAGTACATATTCTCAGGAAGATTTATAGTAAGAAATACTCTCGTTGTTATGGGAGCTGCTACACTTGTAGGAAGTGGAATCTTCACAGCAAATGTCATCGAGAGAGATAAGGTAGCATCATCAACAGTATCTGCACTTGTTTCTGAGGAAGTTGAGGCAGAGGTTGAGGCACCTGATACATATAGCATTACACTTAATGAAGCATCTCTCCTTGAGGATGATTCAGTTGATACATTATATAGCTACTTAGATGACGAAGATGTACTTACAGCATCAAATGATACACAGAAGCTTACAAAGTCAGAGACAGATATGACAGGAAAGTTCATCGTTGCTACAGAGGGTCTGTACTTAAGAGCTGAGGCTTCAACAGATGGTAACATCATCACAATGCTTAACACTGGTGATGAGGGAACAGTTATCGGAGATGACGGTGACTGGACAATGGTATCAGTTGATAATGAAGAAGGATATGTTAAGACAGAGTTCATCCTTACAGATGACGAGGCTACTAAGGTAGCTGAGCAGGCAAAGAAGGATGGTTCAACATTTAGAGATGTAATCGGTGTTGAAGAGGTTCAGGTTGCTGAAGCAACAACAGAGGCTACAACACAGGCTACTACAGAGACAGTTGCTCAGGCTACTACACAGACAACAACACAGGCTACTACAGAGGCAACTACTCAGGCAACAACACAGGCAACTACAGAAGCAACTACACAGGCTGCTACAGAGGCACCAGTTGCTGCAGATTCTTCAGATCTGTATCTTCTCGCCGCTATCGTATATGCTGAGTCAGGTGGAGAGAGCTACGAAGGACAGCTCGCAGTTGCAAGCGTAGTAATGAACAGAGTACGTAATGGTTATTGGGGAAGCTCAATATCAAGCGTTATATATGCACCTAGCCAGTTCTCAGGAGCTTACACAAGCGCATTCCAGAATGCTCTTTCAACAGGTGGTTCATCAACCTCCCTTCAGGCAGCACAGGATGCTCTTAATGGTGCAAACAATATCGGTGGTTGCATGTATTTCAGACCTACATGGAATATAGATACATCAACACTTGGAAGCTATACTCAGATAGGAAATCACATTTTCTACTAGGATAGCGGATGAATAAGTAAACTTATTTCACAAAGAAACCTATTATACGGATGGCAATCGGGGTTCACTCGTTGCCATCCTTTATTTTTGATAAATATGTGGATTTTCTTTAAAATAAAAATGGCACAATAGGAACATAAGTGCTACAATATAATTTCAGGATTAGAAAAGCCTCGCGTCTTTCTGAACGAAGCGAAGAATCTTAGTATTAGAGGAGAAATAAAATGATAAAAGTTGGTATCATCGGATCTACAGGATATGCAGGACAGGAGCTAGTAAGACTCCTCCAGCCTAGAAAGGATGTTGAAATCGTATGGTTCGGTTCCCACAGCTATGTAGGTCAGAAGTATAGCGATATATATGGAAATATGTTTAAGATAGTCGAAGCGGATTGTCTGGATGATAATCTGGACGAACTTGCTGATCAGGTGGATGTTATCTTTACAGCTACCCCACAGGGCTATCTTGCAGGGGTAATTTCAGAAGAAATCCTCAGTAAGACTAAGGTCATTGACATTTCCGCTGATTTCAGACTGAAGGACGTAAATGTTTATGAGGAGTGGTACAAGATTGAACACAAGGCTCCTCAGCTTATAGATGAGGCTATATATGGTCTCTGTGAGATTAATAGAGAGGCTATCCGCGGTGGCAAGCCAGTTGGAAATGGCGAAGTTTCAGACGTACGACTCATCGCAAATCCAGGCTGCTACACAACTACCTCTATCCTTTCTCTCTATCCGTTAGTTAAGCAGGGGATGATTGATCCCACCACTATAATTGTGGATGCTAAGTCAGGAACATCGGGAGCGGGTAGAGGAGCTAAGGTTCCTAACCTTTACTGTGAAGTAAATGAGAGCATCAAGCCTTACGCAGTTGCTACTCACAGACATACTCCTGAGATAGAGGAACAGCTGGGCTATGCAAGATTTGCGCTTGTAAATGGAAATGACAGAACAAATTCTGCTGTTTCGGATGAATTTGCAGAAAATAATAATCCAGGTGGTGATCCAATCACTATCAACTTCACACCACACCTGGTACCTATGAATAGAGGAATCCTCTCAACCTGCTATGCAACCCTTCTGCCAGGCTTTACTGCAGAGGATGTGGCAGAGGCATTTGAGACTGAATATAAGGATGAATATTTTATCAGACTTCTAGGCGAGGGAAGATTCCCTGAGACAAGATGGGTTGAAGGAAGTAACTTTGTGGATATTGGATTCACAGTAGATAAGAGAACTAACAGAGTTATAGTAGTAGGAGCTTTAGACAACGTGGTTAAGGGTGCGGCTGGTCAAGCAGTTCAGAACATGAATCTGCTCTTTGGACTTGAGGAGACCGAAGGGCTCACCATGCCACCATTATTTCCATAGGATTTTTCAATTAGTGAATAGAAGTGGGGAGATAAGCGTATGGTTAAAAAAGTTGAAGGTGGAGTACTTGCGGCGAAGGGATATAGCCTTGCCAGCATGAGAGTAGGAATCAAGCCAACAGGAAATAACAGAGATCTCACTCTTATCATGAGTGATGAGCCTGCAACTGTGGCTGGAACATTTACAAGAAATATAGTGAAAGCGGCTCCGGTGCAGTGGGATATGAAGGTTGTTGCCGGCGGACTGGCCAGCGCGGCTGTCATCAACACAGGAATCGCAAATGCAGCTACAGGCAGTGAGGGACTGATCAACTGTCAGCGCGAGGTAGCAAAGGTTGCTGAGTGTCTGGGGGTTCAGAAGGAGCGCGTTCTCACGATGTCTACAGGTGTAATCGGACCACAGCTTCCTATCGAGAAGATCGAAGAGGGAATCCGAGATCTGTCGAAGAAGATGATAGGAGTTCCTTATAGCGGAACGGCTGTTCTGAGACAGTACTTTAATGGTAATAAGGCAAATGCCTTCATGGAAGCCAGCGAGGCAGCTAAGGCGATAATGACAACAGATACTATTCCGAAGGAGATAGCAGTATCTCTGGAGATGGATGGTAAGGAGTGCCATATCGGAGCCATGTGCAAGGGCTCCGGAATGATTCATCCAAATATGGGAACCATGCTGGGCTTTGCTATGTCAGACATTTCCATCGAGCAGGCGCTTGCGCAGAGAATACTTAGGGCGCTTATCGAGAGAACCTTCAACATGGTTTCTGTAGACGGCGATACTTCAACTAATGATACTTTTGTATGGCTCGCAAATGGCCTCGCAGGAAATGAGACTCTGACCGCTGAGTCTATGGATATTGATCTTAGCATGATCGATGAAACTGGCGACGAGGATATCAGAGAGCTCGCTAAGAAGCTGGTGGGTGAGAAAGTGAGTGATGCAGTTCTGGCGAAGAGAAAGGATTTCGCTGAGCTGATAGAAGGTCTCTACACTATACTTGAATTTCTTGCCAGAACAATGGCTTCAGATGGCGAGGGCGCTACCAGACTCTTTATTGCAAAGGTTGTCGGAGCCCCTGACTATCAGACCGCCAAGACACTTGCGAAGTCTATTATTACTTCAAATCTGTCTAAAGCAGCGATTTATGGTAGAGACGCAAACTGTGGAAGAATCTTCTGTGCTATGGGTTATTCTGGCGCGAAGTTTGATCCAAACAAGACAGATATAACAATGATGAGCCGAGAGGGCAGCATCAAACTGATAGATCAGGGAAGACTTCCTGAGTTCTCTGAGGAAGAGGCTCTTAAAATACTATCTCCAGATGAAATAACAGCTCTCTGTGACATTCATGATGGAGAATACGAAGCGATTGCGTGGGGTTGTGACCTCACCCATGAATATGTTACAATTAATGCTGATTATAGGAGCTAAGCGAGGAGCGTTATATATTAATAAGCAGCGGGTTACGGGGAATAATTATGATTTGTAGAGAGGATATCAAAATGATTAAGAACGATGATATTGAAGAGATTAAGAGGAAAGCACAGACGCTTATCGAAGCTCTTCCTTATATCAAGAAGTTTAGTGGAAAGAAGATCGTAGTTAAGTATGGCGGTTCTGCTATGCTTGATGAGAATCTGAAGTTCAATGTTATTCAGGACGTTGCCCTTCTTAAGCTTGTTGGTCTTAAGCCTATCATAGTACATGGTGGTGGTAAGGAGATAAGCAAGTGGATAGGAAAGCTTGGGATGGAGACACATTTCCAGAATGGTCTCAGAGTAACAGATGAGCCAACACTTGAAGTTGCTGAAATGGTTCTTAATAATGTTAATAGAAGCCTTGTTGGTCTGATGTCCAAGGTTGGACTGAATGCAGTGGGTATCAGTGGTAAGGATGCTGGACTGCTGAAGGTTCAGAAGAAGCTGTCCGATGGAAAGGATATCGGATATGTGGGAGAGGTTGTTGCGACAGATAGTTCAGTTATCGATTCACTTCTTGATGCTGATTTTATTCCTGTTGTTGCACCTATCGGAATGGGTATCGAAGACGATCATGATTACAATATAAATGCTGATGACTGCGCATGTGCAGTTGCTACAGCTATTCAGGCTGAAAAGCTTGTATTCCTGACAGATATCGAAGGCGTCTTCGTTGATCCAAGTGATAAGAAAACACTTATATCTACAATGACTGTAAGTGAAGCTCAGGCGCTGCTGGATGACGGAGTAGTTGGTGGTGGAATGCTTCCAAAGCTTCAGAACTGTATAGATGCTATGAAGAATGGCGTTTCAAGAGTCCATATCCTGGACGGAAGACTAGAGCATTGTCTCCTACTGGAGTTCTATACAGATAAGGGTATCGGAACTGCTATCCTGAAGGATGAGGACTAGAAAACTTCGTTTATAAAGTGGGAAACACATTACAATATGTAAGTAGATGTGTTAAAATAAATAGATAATTGTTCGTTGTTGCATATATACTGGTCTATTTGAAATAGAAAGGACTGGTGTAAATGCAAGATTTAAATAGGGTTTTAAATCACCTGAAGCGTAAGGCCAAGGGAAATATATTCAGGCTGCTGCTGCTTGCAGTAACTATGATTATATGTGTATTTATGTTTCTAGGTGATAGAAAAAAGAATGATGGTGATCTGAAGATCACTACTAAGAAGGAAGTTTCCGCGGAGTCCGCGGATGGGAAGTCGGAGTCTTCTGAGCCCGCAGATGGAAAGTCAGAGTCTGAAGAGTCAGTAGATAGAAAGTCGAAATCGACAGAGAAGAGTGCCGAGGATTCTTCTGTTAAGGATACAAGCAGTTCTGCTGGAGATAATCTAGAAGGAACTGGCACTGGAGAAGTGGAGACTTCAGCTGTGAATGGTGAAGATACTTCCGCCCCAGACAAGCTCTGTGTCTACGTTTGTGGAGCGGTAGTGAATGAGGGAGTGTACGAGCTTCCGCCAGATTCAAGAGTTAGTGATGCTCTTAGAATGGCAGGCGGATATTCGGACGAGGCTCTCAAGGGATACGTAAATCTCGCCGAAAAGCTAAATGATGGCGAACGGATATATATTCCTAATAAAATAGAAATCGATGATCTGAATATTCTTATAGATCAGGATGCATCTGCGAGTAAGGGAGCTTCAAAAGGCGCTTCAGAGGAAGGGACTGAGACAGGTTCCAAGTCTAACGAAGATGGCATGGTGAATATCAATACAGCAGATGCCGAGACGCTTCAAACACTTCCTGGCATAGGAGAAACGAAGGCTACAGAAATCATCGCTTATAGAGATGAACATGGAGCCTTTGGGAGCGTAGAAGATATTAAAAATGTTAGTGGAATAGGTGAAGGGACATTTTCCAGAATAAGCAGTCGTATAAAGGTTGAATAAGGAGAGAGTATGAAGAAGGTATTAGTAGTCGACGATGAGAAGCTAATAGTAAAGGGTCTTAAGTTTTCACTCGAGCAGGACGATATGGAGGTTGATACAGCCTTCGATGGCGAGGAAGCTGTAGAGAAGGCAAGAGCAAACAGCTATGATATCATTTTGCTGGATATCATGCTTCCTAAGTTTTCGGGACTTGAGGTTTGCCAGATGATCAGAGAGTTCTCTGAGGTTCCAATCATCATGCTTACAGCAAAGGGCGATGATATGGATAAGATCATGGGACTTGAGTATGGAGCGGACGACTACATTACCAAGCCTTTCAATATTCTTGAGGTTAAGGCTCGTATCAAGGCTATCCTTCGTAGAAATAGCAAGGGTGATGATATAAGCGTTTCTTCTTCAAATGTTATCGAGAAGAAGGGACTGAAGATAGAGACTGATTCTAGACGCGTATTTATCAAGGGTCACGAGGTGAGCCTTACAGCTAAGGAGTTCGATCTCGTGCTTCTGCTTGTATCAAATCCTAATAAGGTTTATTCAAGAGATGAGCTGCTAAATGAGATCTGGGGTTCAACCTATCCAGGAGATGCTAGAACAGTTGATGTTCACGTTAGAAGACTTAGAGAGAAGATTGAGACTAAGCCAGCAGACCCAGAGTATATTCATACTAAGTGGGGAGTTGGATACTTCTTCCAGGATTAGAGTGGAAGCTATATGCAGAAAATAGTGAGACAGTGGGAGAAATCCTACTGTCTTTCTTGTTTTTTGGGCAAAAATGCAATATAATGTACAAAGTTGTTTTTCGAAATGAATAAAACTATATAAAGAAGGAGTTTAAGCGTTGGAAAAGAAGATTATGTTAGGAAATGAAGCCATTGCTCGTGGTGCCTGGGAGGCAGGAGTTAAGGTTTCATCAGCTTATCCTGGAACCCCAAGTACAGAGATGAGTGAGAATCTGGTTAAGTACGAAGGAGTATATGCTGAGTGGGCTCCAAATGAGAAGGTTGCAGCAGAGGTTGCCATGGGTGCATCTATAGCTGGAGTTAGAGCTATGTGTGCTATGAAGTGCGTTGGTCTCAATGTTGCCTCTGATCCACTTTACACAGCTTCTTATATCGGAGCAAAGGGAGGTCTTGTATATCTTGTAGCAGATGATCCAGGACTTTACAGCTCACAGAACGAACAGGACACAAGAAGAATAGCTATTTCTTCTCACGTACCTGTACTTGAGCCATCTGATTCAGAAGAGGCTAGAGTGTTCACTAAGAAGGCATTTGAGATATCAGAGGAGTATGATACTCCAGTTATCCTTAGAACTACAACTCGTATAGCTCATTCACAGGGTGTTGTAAATCTTGAGGATAGAGTTGAGGTAGATGACAAGGAATACGTTAGAGACCCAGCAAAGAACGTAATGGTTCCTGCAAATGCTATGAAGCGTCATAAGTTCGTTATTGAGCGTGACAGAAAGCTTGCTGAGGACGGAGCAACTTCTAAGTTCGACGGAATCAACAAGGTTAAATATACAGATAATACATATGAAGTGGTAACTGAGAACGGTAAGGAAGCTAAGAAGATTGGTTTCATTACAAGTGGTATTCCATATCAGTATGTTATGGAAGTATTCCCAGAGGCTAGCGTTCTGAAGCTTGGTATGGTTACTCCACTTCCTAAGAAGCTTATTGAAGAGTTCGCTTCTAAGGTTGATGTTCTTTACATCATAGAGGAGCTTGAGCCGGTTATTGAGGAACAGGTTCGTTCTTGGGGAATCGATTGTGTCGGCAAGGATAAATTTCCACTTGATGGAGAATATAGTGCAAATATGCTTCGTGAGAAGATTCTTGGCGAGGAGCTGGACCTTGCAGATCCTGCACAGGTTCCTGTACGTCCACCTATCCTTTGTCCTGGATGCCCTCACAGAGCTACATATAGCGTACTGAAGAAGCTGAAGATTCATGCTAGTGGTGATATCGGATGTTACACACTTGGTGTAGCGGCTCCGCTTTCAGTCGTTGATACTACTCTTTGCATGGGCGGTTCTATCTCGATGCTCCATGGTATGGAGAAGGGTAAAGGTAAGGACTGGGTTAAGAACTGGGTTGCAGTTATCGGAGATTCAACTTTCCTTCACACAGGTGTGAACTCACTTATGAACATGGTTTATAACCAGGCAACCGGAACAGTTATTATTCTCGATAACTCCACAACAGGTATGACAGGTCACCAGGATCACCCTGCTACAGGCAAAATGCTGAACGGGGAGGAGACACTTGCTATCGACCTTGTTAAGCTTTGTGAAGGAATGGGTATCAAGAATGTAAAGGTTGTAGATGCATTTGACCTTAAGAAGCTTGAAGAGACTATTAAGGAAGAGGTTGCCAGAGATGAGCTCTCTGTAATCATTTCCCAGTCACCATGTGCGCTTCTTAAGACATATAAGCCAAAGGGCAAGTGCTTCGTTGATACTGAGAAATGTATGAAGTGCGGACAGTGCCTCGTGCCTGGATGCCCAGCTATCAAGAAAGATAAAGAGACAGGCTTCTCTGTAATAGATGAAACAATGTGCAACGGTTGCGGCCTCTGCCAGCAGCTCTGCCCATTCGATGCTATCCAGCTTAGATAAAACTGGTGAGTAAATAGGTGTGCAAATAGGGACGGTTCTCTTTTGCACACTTTAGAAGGAATAAAAATATTAATTAAAATATAGAAGTGTGCAAAAGAGAACCGTCCCTATTTGCGCACTATTCATTCAGATAATAGGAGAAAATTATGTCAGTTACGAATATTATGATTGTCGGCGTAGGTGGACAGGGTACACTGCTTACAAGCCGTATACTTGGTGGACTTGCTGAAACTGCAGGCTACGATGTTAAATTATCAGAAGTACACGGAATGGCTCAGCGTGGTGGTTCCGTTGTAACATATGTAAGATATGCTACAGAGGGCGAGGTTGTTACTGAGCCTATCGTTGAGGAGGGATGTGCAGATGTTCTGATTGCCTTTGAGAGACTCGAGGCACTCAGATATGCTCATTTCCTTAAGAAGGACGGAGCTCTAATAGTAAATGATCAGAGAATCGATCCAATGCCTGTTATCACAGGTGCTGCAGAGTATCCAGAAAATATCCTCGAGAACCTTCGTGAAAAGTATAGAGTTTTCTCAATCGATGCTATGGCAAAGGCTGAGGAGCTTGGAAATACAAGAGTATTTAATACAGTTGTTCTTGGTATGGCAGCTCGCCACATGAACTACTCAAAGGAACAGTGGGTTGAGGTTATTAAGTCTAAGGTTCCACCAAAGACTATTGATATTAACCTTGCTGGCTTCGAGGCTGGATATAATAGCGTTAACTAGTTTTTAGATAATGAAAAAATGGGACTGTGCAAATGGGGGACGGTTCTGTTTTGCATATGTGCAAATGAGAACCGTCCCTATTTGCATATATGCAAAACAGAACCGTCCCCCATTTGCACATTTAGAGGGTGTTAAGGTAGTGTTAAGGTTAAGCGATTTTTTCGGAAAGAATCCTCTGATATGATTAGACCATAGTCAAGATTGGTTGTCACATATGAGAGGAGGAGATGGATATGTGGACAAGAAAAGAGCTTAAAACAAAAGGTAAGGAAGCTTTTAAGAGAAATTATTGGAAGTCCGTGCTGGTAGCACTTATACTTGCATTTGTACTTGGAACTGCCAGTGCAGGCAGCGGATCAGGAGGTAGCTTTGGAAGCGGCGCTGCACAAAGATTCGGCATTGTTGAAGAAGAGCAGAAGGAAGAGTCATCAAGTGATGAAGAAGAATCAATTACAGTTTCAGTAACTGAAGATGATGGTAATATGATAGTTACCACTACAGATAATGGTGAAGTAACTGCTGAGCAAATGCCAACTGAAGCGATTCTCGCTTTCGCTGTAACAATGGTAGTTGTATGTGTATTCATTATTGCAATCGCAATTCTATTTGACGCATTTATACTCAACCCTATTGAAATGGGCTGCCGCAAGTTCTTCTTCAAGAACCTGGATGAGTCAGCACAGCTTTCAAATGTTGTATATGCTTTTGATCATAATTATAAGAACATCGTTAAGGGTATGTTCATGAAGGATCTGTTTATAACACTTTGGTCACTACTTTTCTTTATCCCAGGAATCATCAAGTCTTATCAGTATAGACTTGTAGCATATATTCTTGCAGATAATAGTGAAATGTCCTACAAGGATGCGCTTGCTGAAAGCAAGGCTCTTATGAAGGGTAATAAGTGGAGAACATTTGTACTTGATCTTTCCTTCATTGGTTGGGAACTTCTCTCAATCCTTACATGTGGAATTCTTTCAATATTCTACGTAGAGCCATATAGATGCTCGACAGATGCAGCTCTTTATGAGACACTTAAGTATGGCAAGGCTGCATAAGAGAAATGTAACTATTAACCATTCATATTATAAAGGATGAAAAATGAACTATAAGATTCTGGTTGCTGATGATGAGGCAGAGATAAGAAGTCTGTTGAAATTATATCTTGAAAATGAGGGCTACAGTGTAGTAGAAGCTGTAGACGGTCTGGAGGCTATGGAAAAGCTGAAGAGCGATGAGCCGGACCTATGCGTGCTGGATATAATGATGCCAGGCATGGATGGATATCAGGTGCTAAGAAAGCTTAGAGAGGATAGTAACATCCCAGTTATTATCCTCTCGGCTAAAGATGCCGATTCCGAGAAAATTCTAGGCCTCAATCTAGGAGCTGATGATTACATCGCTAAGCCTTTCAATGCTCTCGAAGCAGTTGCCAGAATCAATTCAAATATAAGAAGATTCTACAAGTTGGGTTCCAGTGAGGTTAAGCTTCCTACTGTAAAGGTAAGGAATTTGGAACTGGATCAGGAATCTTGTACCCTTAAGAAGGATGGTGAGCCTATCGAGCTCACAAGTATCGAGTATAAGATAATGGAACTCTTCATGAACCATCCTGGCAAGGTTTTCACAAAACAGCAGATATATGAATATGGCTGGGGCGAGGATTATTTCATAGCAGATAATAACATAATGGTCTGCATTAGCAAGCTTCGCTCGAAGCTGTCTGAGGATCCTGCTGAATATATAAAGACAATGCGCGGTCTGGGCTACAGACTAGAGAAATAAAGCGGAGTGAAGGATGGAAAAATATAGATCACTTCAGACATTTCTGGTAAAAAAATTCCTAAAAATCATATTATTGGTTAGTGTAGCGGAGTATGGTATCATAGTCATTTTGAACCATACTCTCGTTCCTATTGTCATGTATTATTTCTTCAAGGGCGCTGATACTGAGCTGATGGGAATAGTCAGTCTTATCATTATTCTATTTGTTCTGATGGGAAATATTCTCGGTGAATTTGTAAAGCTTCTTGTTCCACCACAGCTGACAACTCTTTCTGACATTGGATCGGGTGCACTCATGAGAAGTCTTGGAATGGATGATAAAAGTGTAGTGAGCGCGCTGGGTACTAAAGAAGAAATTCTTCTTATGCTGATCCTGCTGGGCATGCTGATACTAATAGCTATTCCTTACGTGGTTGGCGCATTTGCATTTATACGAATAGTAATAAAGGAAATGAGCAAGCTCGCAGAGGAAGAGAAGAGCCAGCTCTACGAATATAATGAGCAGAAGAATCTGATGCTCTCAGATATAGCTCACGACTTAAGGACTCCGATGACAACCGTGTCGGGTTATTCACGTGCCCTCCTGGATGATATGGTATCAGACGACAAGAAGCGAGAATATCTGGAAGCGATAAATGTTAAGAGCGACAGAATGAACAACCTTATCAATCTCCTCTTTGACTATGTGAGGCTCGATAGCAAGGGCTTCAGCCTGAATAAAAAAGATGAGGATATATGCGAGCTGGTGCGCGAAGCGGCGGCCTTCCAGTATCAGGATATAGAGGATGCGGGAATGGAGCTGGATGTGGAAATACCAGAGGAAAAGGCACTCTTTTCGCTGGATAAGCTGCAGGTTTCAAGAGTCATTACGAATCTTATTACAAATGCCATCAGGCACAACAAGTCTGGAACGGCGATAGGGCTCTTCGTAACGGTAGAGGATGACTTCGTCCGCGTGATGGTTGCGGATAATGGAGAACTTATACCAGAGGATATGGCGGAGACGATATTTGAAGCCTTTGTCATGGGCGACGAATCTAGAAGTAGTAAGGGTGGTTCGGGCCTCGGACTATCGATTGCGAGAAAGATTGTCGAAATGCACGGCTGGAATATCAGGCTGGTTCAGCAGCCACTTATCAGGAAATATCATATCGCCGCTAATTATAAAAAAATGTTTATGGTTTCTTTACCGCGCTAAAGCGATAATGCGTTGACGTGTTCAGAAATTTGGAGTAAGATAAGGGAAGTGGTCTCTTGGACCGCTTCCTTTTACTTTAGATTTGATTTTGGAGGACAGTGATATGCCTATTACAGAGCTTCTGGAGAGAAATGCCAGAGAATATACCAATGACACGGCATTGGTAGAACTGAATCCTGCTATTACAGAGGTTAGACGAGTTACTTGGAGAGAATATGAGCTGATGGAGCCAAACCCAAAGGCGCCATATAGAAGAGAAATCACATGGGGAGTATTTAACGAGAAGGCTAACAGATTTGCAAATCTTCTGCTGAGCCGTGGTATCAAGAAGGATGACAAGGTCGGAATCCTTCTCATGAACTGCCTCGAGTGGCTTCCTATTTACTTCGGAATACTTAAGACAGGCGCCATAGCAGTGCCCCTTAATTTCCGTTATGACGCAGACGAGATAGAGTACTGCGTAGATCTTGCAGACGTTGACATCCTTGTATTCGGACCAGAATTCATCGGCCGTGTCGAGGAGATAGCTGAGAAAATATCAAAGAACAGACTCCTGTTCTATGTTGGTGAGAATTGTCCTTCCTTTGCTGAGGACTATAATGAGATGGTTGCAAATAGCAGCTCAGTTTCGCCTGACATCAAGATAACAGATGAGGACTACGGTGCTATTTACTTCTCCTCAGGAACTACAGGATTCCCTAAGGCTATCCTGCATAAGCATGAATCCCTCGTGCATAGTGCTAAGGTTGAGCAGGCGCACCACGGACAGACAAAGGATGACGTATTCCTTTGCATTCCTCCTCTATATCATACAGGAGCTAAGATGCACTGGTTCGGAAGCCTTCAGTCAGGTGGAAAGGCTGTACTTCTGAAGGGTACTAAGCCGGAAGATATCCTGAGTGCAGTAAGCTCAGAAAAATGTACCATTGTTTGGCTCCTCGTTCCATGGGCACAGGATCTTCTGATCGCCCTTGAGAGTGGCAAGCTGAATAAGGATGATTACGAACTGGATCAGTGGAGACTCATGCATATCGGTGCGCAGCCAGTTCCAGCAAGTCTTATAACTAGATGGAAGGCTATGTTCCCTAACCATGATTATGATACTAACTACGGACTGTCAGAGTCCATTGGACCAGGATGCGTACATCTTGGAATCGAAAATATAGACCACGTCGGAGCTATAGGTGTTCCTGGATATGGATGGGAGTGTAAGATAGTTGACGAGAATGGTCAGATAGTTGATAAGAGCGATAGCATTTCCGTTGGTGAGCTCTGTGTTAAGGGCCCTGGCGTAATGACCTGCTATTATAAGAATGAAGAAGCTACTAATGAGTGCCTGAAGGACGGATGGCTCTATACCGGCGATATGGCTAAGTATGACGAGGACGGATTCATCTGGCTCGTTGATCGTAAGAAGGACGTAATCATCAGTGGTGGTGAGAACATCTACCCAGTTCAGATCGAGAGCTTCATCATGAAGAATAGAAAGGTTCAAGACGTTGCTGTAATCGGTATCGGCGACGAGAGACTCGGTGAGATATCCTGTGCTATCATTCAGCTGAAGGAAGGCGAGGAGTGTACTGAGGACGAGATGAACAGCTTCTGCCTCGAGCTTCCTAGATACAAAAGACCTCGTAAGATTATTTTTGCGGAGGTTCCTAGAAATGCTACTGGTAAGATTGAGAAGCCTCGTCTCCGCGAAATCTATGGTGCAAAGAACCTGGTTGATCGCGAAAATAGAAATTAAGGAAAATATTATAATTAGAGATATTTCTGATATTTTGTGCAACTTGATAAAATGCCGCCTGTAAAGCCTTTGTTTTGCAGGCGGTTTTTGACTGAATTTGTGGAAAACTACCAAAATTTATATAAAGTGCACAAAAACACTTCCCTAATTTGTGAAAATATGCTAAAATAATTTACAGTTAATCAAAGAAAAAGTCACGTAAGATGGGGAAAGAGTGACAGGTCAGTCCAGCTGACCAATTTAGGAAGGTATTATGGGTGTGCCCTAATAGATCGGCTTGAAAGAGCTTGTCAGACCAGATAGGGGTAGATGGTCCGACAGGCTCTTTCTCTTTTTGCGTTTATTGATAAACTTTCTCAATTTAGCTATGTATGATATACTATAAGCTGTCAGCGAAGCTGACTGATGAGGGGTAAAAATGCTTGTCGCAGATAATCTAGTAAAAAGTTTCTACAGAACCGAGGACAAGGGTAAGAAGGTAGAGTTTAATGCCGTCGATGGCATTTCCCTTACTGCGAGTCCTGGAGAAATAGTTGGAATACTTGGACCAAATGGTGCTGGTAAGACGACTCTTCTTCGTATGCTTGCGACTCTCATGGAACCGACATCGGGGGAAGTATATCTGAAGGTGAATGCTACTAGTGGGAAAAATGATTCTCAGAACGCTAGAGAAGATTCTCATGGTGGAAAAACGGAGGTAGAGATAAGGAAAGCTCTTGATATAAAGGCAAGGATTGGATACCTCTCAGGAAATACTAAGCTCTACGGCAGACTGTCTGTTCGTGAGATGCTGAGGATTTTTGCGGGCGTGTATGGCGCTAGCGATGATGAGATAGAAAGTAGAATAGAAGAAGTGAACGAGCTCCTTAATATGCAGGAGTTTATTGATAACCGTATAGAGAAGCTGTCGACGGGACAGACACAGAGGGCGTCTATTGCGAGATGTATAGTTCATAATCCTGACATTTATATCTTCGATGAGCCGACTCTGGGTCTAGATATCATCAGTAGTACGGCGATTATTGAATTTATGAAAAGTGAGAAGGAGCGTGGCAAGACGGTCATTTATTCCACTCACTATATGGAAGAGGCGGAGTATCTGTGCGATAGGATCATCATGCTCAACAAGGGGAGGACCATCACAAATGATAGCCCTGCGGAGCTGAAGAGACGCACTGGAGCTAAGGATATGCGCGGCGCTTTCTATGAGATAATTAAATCGGAGGGAATCAGCTATGAGGAGTAAGGTTATAAAACTGCTCCTTAAGAAGGAGCTCTTGGATGTATTCAGAGATCGCAAGGCTATAATAATGCTGGTTCTCGTACCACTACTTATATATCCGCTTATATTCTTCGGGGCATTTGCGGTAATGACAATGATCCAGTCCAACATGGAGCAGGGCGAGTACACTGTTCTTGTGGATGTAGAGGACGAAGGACGACTGGAGGAACAGATCGTTCTTTATAATGAGAAGAAAAGTGGGGATATAAAAAAAGACAGCTCGGAAGAAAGCTCAACAGAAGTGAGTTCCTCCGAGGTGGAAACATCTGCTGAAGAAAATGAAGAAACAGATGGAAATGAAGTGGGTGGTTCAGGAACAGATGGAACAGAAACGGATTCGAAAGAAAAGGTTTCCGATCAGCTGACAGTAAAAAAGCTAGATGAAATCCTTGCAGAAGGTGAGTACACTCTCTCAGGGGATGACGAGAAGAGTCGACAGGAACTGGTAGATAAACTCCTTCAGAATGAGAAGGTCGATGTTTATGTGACTAGCGAGGTTGGTGAAGACGGAAGACTAACCTATACCACGAAGTATGTTTCTTCTATTACCGATTCTGATTATGCGGAGACTATCGTTAAGGAAGTCCTCGATGATATGACGGATAAGCAGATAGAGGAAAGCCTGGAGGCAGAAGGCCTCGATGCGGAGAAGGTGACGCATCCTTTCAAGATAAAGAGAGATAACATCGCAAGTACTGAGCAGTCGGCAGGAAGCCTGCTGGGAATGATACTTCCCTTTATGCTGATAGTCAGTCTCCTCATGGGAACGATGTACCCTGCAATTGATACAACGGCGGGCGAGAAGGAGAGAGGAACTCTTGAAACTCTGCTGACTCTGCCGGTTAAGAATCATGAAATAATAATTGCAAAATTCCTGACGGTTGCGCTCATGGGAATCGCATCAGCGCTTCTAAACATGCTGTCCATGGGACTGATGGTTCTATATATGCTGAAGCTCGTACAGTCTCAGTATGCGGCAGATATGGGATTTGATCTGAAGAACTTCCATGTAGGAAGCTTCGTGCCAGCAATGTTGGTGACAGTGCTCGCGGTTTTTGCATTTTCCCTTTTCATATCGGCGGTTACTATGTGCATAACAGCGCTAGCGAAGTCGTATAAAGAGGCGAATAACTATATAACACCACTGACGCTCGTGGTGATGCTGACGGCTTATATCGGATTTATCCCAAATATCGAGCTGACCAAAAATATGGCGCTCGTTCCTGTAGCGAACATTTGTCTTATGATTAAGAACCTACTGCTCTTCAAGGCGGAAATGTCAACGGTAGCGATAGTTCTTATCAGTAACATCCTATATGCTATACTTGCGATTCTTTTCCTGAGCCGTATCTATGATAGCGAGGGAATACTATTCGATGAGGGTAGGAGCGGGGTTCAGCTGTTCCAGCGTAGATCGAATATGAAGAAGGGCGGAGTTCCAACTTCGGGAGATGCGTGGTTTATTGTTTGCTTTGTAATGATTATTTATCTGTATATAGGCTCGCTCCTTCAGGTGCAGTATGGCTTCGCAGGAGTTTTCTATAGCCAGATGATCATACTTGCGCTGCCACTGATATTCGTGATCTATACAAAGAGAAGTATTCGTGAGACCTATAAGTTTAAGGACTTTAAGCTCACCTCACTGCTGGGTGGACTGTGCCTCTTCGTGGGTACATTTCTCGTTGAAAATACGATAACAACATTTTTATATACTCTCTTCCCAGAGGCGTTTGGTTCGGTAAATGATGGACTGACGGAAACTCTTATGGGATACAATCTGCCGCTGACACTTCTCGTGGTAGCGCTTACTCCGGCGATATGTGAGGAGATGATATTCAGAGGTTTCATACAGTCAGGACTTAGGAGCAGATACAAGGCTGCGACAACTATTGTGTTGGTTGCGGTGATCTTCGGAGCTTATCATACAAGCTTCGTCAGATTTATTCCGACGGCGATACTTGGTGCGTGCTTTGCATTTATTGTTTATTATTCCGATAGCATTTACATTTCCATGATAATGCATTTCCTGAATAATGCCGTTGCTGTCATTTCGATGAAGTATCCTGGTAAGCTAGAACAGATGTTTCCGGTGCTTTTTGCGGAGGAGCAGAATGCTGTGAGTACAGTGATCATTGCGGCAATCGGAATCGTGCTTGTGTATGCGGGGGCGAAGATAATTAGAATTATGAAGATAGGTAAAATTGATGAAGGAAAATAGTGATAGAACTGAAAAGCGTGTGACTCATAGCGAGGCTCAGCTTAGAAAAGAAGCGGCAAAGATTCGCTCTCTTCAGAAACAGGTTGTGGGACTTTGGATATTCTTCGGAATAGTAGTGCTCGGCACAATCATCGGACTCGTGAGAGTTTATCAAATAAAGCATAGAGCGACACCGCTGGATACGATGGCGATAGTTGATGAAAATATCAATTTCAGAGTAACGTCGTCTCCGGAAGAGATGGGTGGATATAACTCGATGAAGGAATGCGTGGAGGCAAACTACCTCAGGTATCTGAATATGGCCTATATCCTGATAGGACAGTATCCTGAGTGTGAGTACATAAAGATTAGTCCGAATGTAACTAGGAATGAATATAACTGGTCCGAAGACTTCTATGTTGGTGAGGGACAGCTGTATTATAACTATTACAAGGATGGAGCGGCTCAAGGTAAGGTCGGAATCGACGTGTCTGAGTTCCAGAAGACTATTGACTGGGAGAAGGTCAAGGGAGCTGGAATCGAGATAGCAATGATAAGACTTGCTTACCGTGGATACGGTACTGGTGAGATTCACGACGACACGAAGGCGGCAGAGAATCTCCAAGGTGCAAATGCTGCTGGACTGGATACAGGAGTATACTTCTTCTCTTCTGCCATAAATAGAGAGGAAGGCGTGGAAGAAGCAAACTATGTGCTGGAGCACATCAAGGGCTACAAGATAAATCAACCGATTGTTATTGATACAGAGTACATTTTCGAGGACAAGGAAGCTAGAGCCAATAACATATCTGTAGAGGATAGAACTGCGGCAGTGGTTGGTTTCTGTGAGACTATCGAAGCAGCTGGCTACACACCTATGATTTATGCCAGTCGAGATCAGTTCGTTAAATATATGGATATAGATGCTATCGGTAAGTATGAATTCTGGCTAGCGGCATACGATACGCCGGTCTTCCCATATCACACCGAGGGCTATCAATATACACCGCAAGGATTCGTAGACGGAATCGAAACCCAGGTCGACCTCGACGTCTGGATGCGCTAATAAAAGGAGGACATTTTATGTGGTTTGAAGAGTCAGTTTTTTATCAGATATATCCTTTGGGATTTTGTGGAGCACCATTTGAAAACGATGGTGTGGAGGAGTCCAGAATACTCAAGGTTATAGATTGGATACCTCATATAGAGAAGCTGGGCGCAAATGCCATTTACTTCTCGCCTGTTTTTGAGTCAGATACTCATGGATACAACACCAGAGATTATGGACTGATAGATAAGAGACTTGGAACAAATGAAGATTTCAAGAAGGTGGTTGAGGAGCTACATGCGGCGGGTATCAAGGTCGTGCTCGATGGAGTATTTAACCATGTGGGTCGTGGCTTCTGGGCATTCAAGGATGTGCAGGAGAAGAAATGGGATAGCCCATACAAGGACTGGTTCCATATCTCCTTTGATGGAAATTCAAATTACAATGATGGATTCTGGTATGAGGGCTGGGAAGGAAACTTCGACCTGGTTAAGCTGAACCTTCAGAATCCTGCCGTTGTGGATCACATCTTCGATAAGGTTAAGTACTGGGTGGACTATTTTGATATAGATGGACTGAGACTTGATGTAGCATATTGTCTGGATAAGGGCTTCATTCATAATCTGAGAGAGTTCACGGCGGGACTTAAGCCGGAGTTTCTACTGTTGGGCGAGCTGCTCCACGGCGACTATGCTCAGTTCGTTGGCCCTGGAATGCTGGACAGCTGTACAAACTATGCTTGCTACAAGGGACTCTACTCCAGCTTCAACTCAATGAACATGTTTGAGATAATCCATTCTCTGATGCAGCAGTTTGGACCAGAAGATTGGTGCCGTTACAAGGGAATGCATCTTATGAGTTTTGTGGATAATCATGATGTTACTCGTATCGCGAGTATCCTTTCGAATAAGGCGCATTTACCACTGGTTTATGCGTTGTCCTTCGGAATGCCAGGCTTCCCTTGTGTATACTATGGAAGTGAATGGGGAACCGAGGCTCGCAAGGAAGAAGGGGATCCTGCGCTTAGAGTTAGCTTCGATAAGCCTGAGTGGAATGAGCTGACAGACTTTATAGCTAAGCTCGCTGAAATAAAGAAATCGCACGAGGCACTGAACTACGGCTCCTTTAGAAGCGTGGTACTCACAAATCATCAGTGTATCTTCGAGAGAAAGACTGATAGCGAGAGAATACTCGTTGCGATAAATGCATCTGATCAGCCATTCACTGCTCACTTCGATGCAGGCTGCGGTCAGGCGGAAGAACTGATAACAGGAACACTCCATGACTTCGGCGGTGGCTCAGAGCTTAGGCCATACTCCGCAGAGATCTGGAAGATGGAGAGATAATCTAAGTCCACTAGGGACGTATGAATGAGTATATAGGGACGGTTCTTATTTACTCACTTGCCTTTTATGGTAAGTGGGGGATGAGAAGCGTCTTTTTTTTATTTATTTCATTCTATATTACAAATTACAAGTGAGTAAAAAAGAACCGTCCCCATATACTCATTTTCAAAAAAATTTGAAAAAAGTCAAAAAAACTATTTACAAGAAAAACGCAAATATGTTAAGATACGTACAATTTACTCACAATAATACACAACATACACAAAATAATTTTGTATTTATTGCGCCAATGGGCGCGGAAAGGAGCTATTATGCGTTATTTTGATTGTTCTATCCCAGTAAGTGCAGAGGTTATCAAGGAGAAGACAAAGATTCGTCTCCGCGATTACTCCAGTTTCTATGATGACAATGCAGCAGGTGGAATAAATGGTTATTTTTATAAGAATATGAAGAACGGCATGACCTTCTTCATATATAGAGAAGAGGAAGAGGGGCTGCAGGCTACATTTTCCTTTGATGACAAAAAAACCACTTTTGAGGAGACGCTGGAGTATATCATAGATACCTTCAAGGAATCTTTCGTAGCTCAGAGACTAAAGATAAATCCTGAAGAAGCTACAATGTTCGATTATTTCGAACATCTTCTAGAGGCAAGAAGAAGAGACTGCATCGGACCAGTTGGAAGAATGGCTGAAATATCTAATTGTATTCCTTACGATCTATATCGCTATGATACAAAGGATGCTAATTTCAATCTTCAAGAAAAGATAATTTCTACTAATAAGAGAAAGCTTTGCCCTATATATGATCCGGACTTTGTAAAGGAGCTGAAGAATATAGAGGAACACAAGTTGGATATAGAAGATAAGTCCAATCTGGTGCATTATGTTATATCAAGCGGCAGCCTAGAGGCGGCTATTGATATGGCGGACACGTTAGCTCAGAAGCTTATCGATGCGGGACGCCTTAGAAGTAGACGTATCGGTATTTTTACTGAAATTCAGCCGTTTCTATACAAGAGAACCAACAGCTTTGAAGATATTATTGAAAATAACTACGGCGGAGCCATGATCATAGATCTTTCTACTGCATTTGGACATAAGCCTTCTGAGTACATGATGACCAGTGAATACATCCTGAAGATTCTAAAACGCCATAAGAATGATTGCCTATTTATTTTCACTTACAATAAGGAAAATCCTGGTTTTGCATTTCAGATTCTGCCAGAAATCTATAACTATGTTGTCCCAATTATGCTGAAGGAGGGCAGGGGCGACAGAGCTGTAGCTACCAAGTACATGAGGGAGCTGATCAAGAATTCTGACTATTCTGAGTATGCTAAGCAAGCAAAAGAATACCTAGAGCATTTTCCTGGTGAAATGCTCTCTCAGACAGATATTGTCAAGGCTTATGATCAGTTTGGCATATGGTGCATCAAGAAAAATATCCTGAAGGCTTATGACAACTCCATAGCTGGCGACTTCATGCTAGATAGAGACGAGGATTTAGGTTCTCCATATGAGAAGCTTCAGAATCTGATTGGTCTGGAAAAAGTGAAGAAGAAGATAGATAGCATACTGGCTTCAAATATCCTAGAAAAGAAGAGAAAGAACTACAAGGGTAGCGACTATGAAGCTGGCTCTATGCACATGATCTTTGCTGGTAATCCAGGAACCGCAAAGACTACAGTTGCCAAGCTCTTCGCTAGAATAGCAAAGGAGAAGGGGATCCTTAAGAGTGGTGCATTTATCGAGCGTGGTGGAATGGACCTTAACTATTACAATCCTGAAATGCTCAGAGGCCTCTTCAGGGAGGCAAAGGGTGGAGTCTTATTTATAGATGAGGCCTATGCCCTTTGTAATTTCTCTGCTATCACAACCTTGGTTCAGGAAATGGAAAACCATAGAGATAGTGTAATCCTAATTTTTGCTGGTTACAGTAAAGCTATGAGCCATTTTATAGAGCAAAATGAAGGACTGAAGAGTAGAATTCCATATTGGGTTGATTTTCCTGACTACACTGCAGATGAACTAACAGAAATCTTTAAGAAAATGACCAAAGAACGTGGTTTCACACTCACAGAAGAAGCTATAAATGAAGCTAAAGCTGTATTTGATAAGGCTAGAGTTATAGAGGGCTTTGGAAATGGTAGATATGCCAGAAACCTTCTAGATCAGGCTATTCAAAACCAGGCAAAAAGACTCATTTCTAGCGACCAAAATGCTGAAAATATATCAGAAGAAACTCTCTTTCGCTTTGAAAAGGAGGATATAGTTCAGCTCGAGGAGGGTGGCACAAAGGTTAAGGAAAGACCTGTGGGCTCTGCTTATGAGGAGCTTAAGAACATGATTGGCCTGAACTCTGTCAAAGAACTGGTGGATAAGGCTATAGCGCATTGTAAAATGAATAAGCTTTGCATGGATAGAGGCATTCATAAGGACAAAGTTTCCATGCACATGGTATTTACTGGTAATCCAGGTACTGCCAAGACCACAGTAGCTAGACTCCTTGCTGAAATTCTCAGGGATGAGAAAATACTCCCATCCGGCAAATTTGTTGAGGCTGGTAGAGCTGACCTCGTGGGACAGTTTGTTGGTCACACTGCACCGCTGGTTAAGAGAAAATTCAAAGAAGCCAAGGGCGGCATACTCTTCATTGATGAAGCTTACTCTCTCTGTGATGACAACATGAATAGCTTTGGCGACGAGGCTATCAATACCATTGTCCAGGAAATGGAAAACAACAGAGAAGATACAATAGTAATCTTTGCTGGTTATCCAGAACCTATGAGAGAGTTCCTTGAGAGAAACCCTGGAATGACTTCCAGAATAGCATTTAAGCTGCATTTTGAAGACTATACTGTGGACGAGCTGTGTGATATCACTAAGCTCATGGTCAAAAATAAGGAAATGTCCATAACTGAAGAAGCTCTTGCTAAGCTTAGAGAACAGTATGAAGCAGTTTACCAGAGAAATGACTATGGAAATGGTCGTTATGTCCGTCAGGTACTTGAAGAGGCAGAAATGAACCTTGCCGAGAGACTGATTCAGCTAGATGAAAATGAGATCACAACTGAACTCGTCACAACTATAGAAGAGTGTGACATCCCTGAACTTGAAGAAGATAGGTCAGAAACCAAGAGCCATATTGGATTTATGGTTTAAACTAGTCTTTCAAAAGGCCCTTGAATATGATATTATGAGTATGCAAAATTTCGGTTTTGCATACTCAAATTAATATCATAATTTTGATTAGAATTTGTTGTGAGATAATCTCATGATTTAAGGTAGAAAGGGCAGATAAATGGTAGAAGATTATAACGATATGGACCGAGAATATGTGGCTGCACTGGTTCCGGACAAGCTAAAACTAGCAGAACTTATAAAACGCGCAAAGGGCGAGTCCAGAACAATGGTGGAATTTGCTGAAAAATGCGGTGTGATAACGGCATCATCATTTTCGAGAATTATGCATGGAAATATGACAAAACCGCTTTCCAGAGAACTGATAAATGCAATTTTTACAAATGCAGTTCCAACAGCTCGCATAACTTACGAGGATCTGATGAGGGCGAATGGAATGATTCCAGCGGATTCTCCGGCGGTGAAAAATCTTGATACTGATGAATGGAGACAGGAGCATCTCGAATACCGTAATGCGAGAATCAAAATCAAGAATTGTATTCAAAGTGAATTAATCAACAGGGGTATACTATTCAGACCTCATTCTGTTCATTTTGAGGATGAACGTGAACTTAAGTATGGACTAAGAACGAGAGCGAATTTCTGTTATGAGATGCATGATAAAAGTCCAAAATATTGGGCGATATCAGTCCACTGTGATCCGGCGGAAGAAAGAAAACTAGATAATGAGATGGTTTGCAGAAGATATAAAAGAGAATATATCGATTTTAATACAAATCTATTTCTAAGGGATGTGTGGGACCCAGATTCTCTTAAAGAGAAAAAGAATAGTACTGCATTTGCTGACCGCAAGGGATTCGAGCTGGTGAAAAAAATGCTCGAGGGAATAACGGTTAATTCGGAGATTTCATTAATACTTGTGGACCTGGATAAAGATGAGGTTGTAGAGGAGTACTTCCTGCCAAGGAAGGGAAAGAAGGCGCCAGCTAGTCTGTTTGAAATGTCGAAAATAGATTTTGAGTCAGATGCCGAAGACGGAGATTTTGAGTCAGGAATGTATGATGATGAAGTTTAAAAACGGCCAAAGTCATCAACGAAAACATGCCAAAACCATCAATGAAAATGCGCCAAAGTCATCAATGAAAATGCGCCAAAACCATCAATAAAAACTTGCCAAAGTCATCAATGAGAAGTATAATTGGCTTAAATAGGCGGTTTGGAGGATGTTATGGAAGAAAAGTATTATAAGAGAATATGCGACACTGTTTTGCTAGATAAACTTGAGGCAAAAGGCGCGGTGTTAGTTAAAGGTGCAAAGTGGTGTGGTAAAACCACTACTGCTGAAAAAATATCAAAATCTGTAATATATATAGAGGATCCAGCTAGAAAAAAACAATACCTGGAGATGGCAGAGGTTGATCCATCGCAGCTTCTTCAGGGAGATGTACCTCATTTGATAGATGAGTGGCAGCTGGCGCCTAAACTATGGGATGCGGTAAGGTTTGAAGTGGACAAAAGAAATGAGTTTGGTCAATTTATTTTGACAGGCTCCGCTGTGCCACCAGATATTTCTGAAATCTCACATACTGGAACAGGAAGAATAACATCACTTCTAATGCGTCCAATGAGTCTGTTTGAATCAGAAGACTCTAATGGGGACGTATCTCTAAAGTCGCTATTTTCAAAAGACCCGAAGGTTAGTGGAAAAAGTGACTATACCCTAGATGATATAGCTTATTTAATATGTAGAGGTGGATGGCCTAAGGCTGTAGGACAAAAAGAAAAAGTGGCCTTAGCTCAAGCAATTGATTATTATGAATCGGTTGTCGAATCAGATATTTCGAGAGTTGATGGAGTGGAGCGCGATTCTGAAAGAGCAAAACGTGTTTTAAAAGCATATGCCAGAGGAGTATCCGCAGAAACTACACTGACTGCACTTCTACAAGATGTGCGTACGGATGAAAATGATTCTTTTAGTGAAAATACATTGAGAAGCTACATTTCTGCACTCAAGAAAATATATGTAATAGAGGATACACCAGCGTGGAATCCTAACCTGAGATCAAAAACAGCAATTCGTACTTCCGATACAAGATATTTTGTGGATCCATCTATAGCGACTGCCGCGATGGGCATTGGTCCGAAGGACTTAATAAATGATTTGCCTACGGCTGGACTGTTATTTGAGAACATGTGTGTTAGAGATCTAAGGGTTTTTGCGGATGCATTAGATGGAAATGTATATCATTACCGTGATAAGAGCGGATTAGAGTGTGATGCGGTAGTTCATCTTAGGAATGGTAAATATGGTCTCATCGAAATAAAACTTGGCGGAGACAAATTAATAGAAGAAGGTGCGAGAAACCTTTTGAAACTAAAAGAAAAAATAGATGCAGACAAAATGACAGAACCGTCGTTTGAGATGGTACTTTGTGGTGTAGCTCCATTTGCGTATAGAAGAAAAGATGGGGTTTATGTAGTTCCGATAGGATGTTTGAGGGATTAATAAAATAATGTTTAGGGGGATATTAAAATGACAAATTATATTGGTGATATTCAATTTAAAGAACTGTGGAAATTATATGATCGTTATCTTGAAATTACATCGAAAATAAAGACGCTTCAAAGAGATACATCAGGACAAACATTATATTACACTACAGATGACAAACTAAGAGAAGGCTTTAAAGATGACGTGGATTTTGATGAAATCAAAAGATTAAATAAGGAAGCGAAAGAAGATTGTTTCCATGTGATAAAAAACACTATTAATACATTTTTGATAAATAGTAGAATGTCTTCTGGTTTGTCGTTGATGAGGAATTCTCCAAATTTTAGACTTGCAAATCCAAAGTTTTATAAAACAGACTGTTTTTGGTTTAAATATCATAGAGATGACTATGGAAATATAATTACGGTTTCTTTATTTTTTAATAGTGAAGAAATAAAAGTTAGATTAGAATTGCAGGATACTAAATCCAATGCTAATGACTATCGTAAATACTATTCCTATTTAGGATATATTAATAGTATACCGGAGGGTTTGGTTTTAGAAGTAGGAGATGTATGTTACATAGATTGTAAAGAAATTGAAACTAAGCTAAATGAATACAGGAATAATATTAATGATGATTATTATATGGATGATAAGCATTATATGTGTCCATGTTTCATTATTAAGAGAACTCAAGATAAGAATGATGATTATTATTTAGAAAAACTAAAAACGGCTTTTGGATGGCTTGTTCCTTTATATGACAAGGTAGTAGGCTATGAGTCAGAAAATATAAGTGAAATTGGAGAAACTCTCCGTAAATCTAAGAATATCATTCTTTCTGGACCTCCGGGGACAGGTAAAACGCGTATAGCTGGAATCGAAGCGTATAGATTAGTATCTGGAGAGGGACTGGATATTTCGGAAGAAGATGCTAAAGCTCGTTTTAAGGATTGCCTAAATAATGCTAGTCCATATTCGGATAATATTAAGCTCGTTACTTTTCATCCGTCATATAGCTACAATGATTTCGTTGAAACTATTGAAGTTGGTGAGGATGGTGTGGATTTTAAAGATAAAATATTTAAGGGCTTTGCTAAAAAAGCAAATGATAATCCGAAAAAGAAGTATGTCATGATAATCGATGAGATAAATAGAGCAAATATTTCTGATGTGTTAGGTGAGCTTCTTTTTGGATTGGAATATAGAAATACAGAAATGACTACTGGAATTAGTGGTAAGTCTTTCAAGGTTCCAGATAATCTATATATTATAGGGACAATGAATACCGCTGATAAATCACTCCAGACTTTGGATTATGCTGTTAGACGAAGGTTTTCATTTGTTAAGATGTTATCACAACCTCCTGCTCCCAAAAAGAATGTGGATTCTGATAAAGGTTATTATGAAATAGAGAATGGAAATTTCTTCTGCCAGAAGCTTTATAATAAAGTAAAAGCTGATGTAGAAGTTTCAGTTGCAAGAGGTGTAGATGCAGATGATATTATGCCAGGGATCAGTTATTTCATAATCAAAGCCGATGCTGATAAACCTGACAAAGAACATTTGAACTACAAGATAAAATATGAATTGATACCTTTGTTAAATGAGTATGTTAAGAATGGACTATTTACTGATAGAGTATCTAACGTATTAGTAGATACTGGTGATGATGAAACTCTTGTGGAAAAACTTCATAATGCCAGCTACTTTAAGGATAGAATAGAACCAATAATCCAAGATATTTAAACTATAATTTTAAAACTAGTAGGTTGTTGTATGGAAACTATAAAAGGAAAAGATTATAATTCAATAGGATCGTTTGAAGATAGAACTGAGGATTATGAGTATTTAAAAGAGTACCTCAGGGTTTATTATACGCTGCCTGAACTATCTCCTTTTAATCTGGGATTATATTTGAATGAAAATGAATTAAAGAGTCTCAATTATGTTGGGGTGGTTCCGCTTCTAAAGAAAAATGGAGAGAAAGAAAATGATGCTACTATAATTAAGATTTCCTCTCGTTTTGGCATTTCTCCAACTATGATGCTTAAGAAAGTTCTAGACGGTGAAGATTATTATGAACATCCAGATATGCTTAAAACTGCATCATATAAAAGTAAAGAATGGCTCGAATTAGGGAAGAACAATAAGCTAAGTAAAGATGAAAAGAAGACGATATTTGGCCTAATCGATGGAATGGGAAAAATAGATCTTTCAAGAAGTAGGTCAGGCGATACTGAGGAGGTTGATGAATCCTCGATTGGCGTTGCTGAAATGGTAGGAGCCTTTGAGATAATCGATTTCGTTAATAAAGCAAAAGAAATATGCAAAAAAAGTCTGAAACTGAAGTCAGAACGAATAGAGGAGAATCTTAATTGTAAAGTTAAGGGCCGAATTCTTGTTCAAAAACAGATAAAGAATAATATTGCTAGGGGACAAATGCAAAAAATGTATTGTGCTTATAATAGAATGTCTCCTAATAATAAAGAAAACCAGATACTTAAGTATGCCCTTCATTTATGTCAAAAGGAAAAAATAGGTGACTCATTATCTGAGGATATAAGCTTCTGTATGAATTCCTTGAGTGGTGTTCCCTTGAAAAAATGTTCCAATTCTGATTTTCTTGGACTGAAAAATAATGGGGCCTACAGATTGTATAAGGAGGCGCTTCAAGCTGCTCAAAAAGTAATTAATAGGTACAGTATATCTTATGAGGATAGTTCAGAAGAAGGTGGAAAAAAAGTTAAAGCCACTCTCAATAATTATAAAGTGCTTCCGCATTATATAAATATGAATCTTTTGTTTGAGTTCTATTGTAGAGCTTTGGTTAGAGAAGCAATTGATGAGTTTAATAAAGGAAAAACTCAGATAAAGTTTTTACTTGAGGAAACTGGGGAAAAAAGAAATATTTTCCGTGACAATAGTAGGGCTTCACAGTTTTATATGAAAGAGTATGTGCCCGATTTAGTGATAAAGTATACAAGAGAAAATGAAGAAAAAACCCGAATAGCGGCTGTTATAGACGCTAAATATTCTGATGTTGAGGAGCGTTGGTCTGAATCAAAAAGAGCTCATACACATCAGGTTTTATTTTATATGAAAATGTTAGGGTGTGATGTAGGAGGCCTTATCAGTCCTAGCGCAAGAGGAGAAGATAAGGGCTTAAAAGAAAAAGAATTACACCCATATTATTTTGAAAATATAAATGAAGATAAAGTTATTTCAAGAGATAATACTTTATGTTATATTCCGCTATACTACGAAGCTTGTTCGAATGATGATAAAGAAATTGATATTGAGCGTAGGTATATAAAAAATATATGTTTATTTTTAAACCAGCTTAGCGAAATGATAATAAATGATAAAGAATCAGAGAAACTAAGATTACTTGAATATTTGAATGACAATTACGATAAGCTGAGTGCAATGAAAATGACAAGTGATCATAAAGAATTTCTAAGTGATATAAAAAAAATGATGGATAGGATTAACGAAGTAAAGGAGAAAAATGACTATGAATAAAACTGTAAATGAGGTTCTGGATATATTTAATAACGACTGGAATAAGCAGGTGATTTTGTATGGTCCTCCGGGGACAAGTAAAACGTATTCATCCACTATTATATCGGCTCTATTTCTTGCGGAAATAAGTGTTACTGATGATGAAAATCAACTTCTTGATGATTTAAAGAAAAAAGTGAATATAAAAAGTGAAAATGACTCTTTAAATCTTTATAGTGTAGCTAAGTTATACCTTGAACAAGAAAAAGAAAGATATAAATTAGTTCAGTTTCATCCGTCATATAGTTATGAGGACTTTGTTAGGGGGATAACCGTAAAGCCATCTGACCATGGCATTTCCTATGAAGTCGAACCTAAAATTCTGGAAAAGTTCTGTGAAGAATTGAAAGGCAATAAAGGTGTTCTGGTGATAGATGAGATTAACAGAGCTCCGCTAGCCTCTGTCTTAGGAGAATTGATATATGGATTGGAGTATCGTGACCATGCGTTTGATACGCCATATAATAAGAAAGGTAGTTATCAGCTTAAAATACCAGAGAATCTATATATTATAGGAACCATGAATACTGCAGATCGTTCTATCGGTAGCATAGATTATGCGGTAAGGAGAAGGTTCGCGTTTGTTCCCGTCCTTTCTAATCCGGATAGCATTGAGGATACGTGGAAAAATATTGGAAAGGATGTAAAGAAATTGTATGATGCTATGATGGGTGAGAATGGTATTTTCAAACAGGACTTGTGTGTAGATACAGAGATGGATGTTGAAGATATTAAGATAGGCCATACTTATTTTCTTGGGGATAGTGAAAAAGCAAATGGGAATGAAAAAGAATATCTGAAATATCGTATTAAGTATCAGATTGTTCCAATCTATAACGAGTACATAAAAGACGGCTTGATTGATAAGTCAGGTCTGCAATGTTTGTCAGATGTTTTGTATGGTAACATTAAATTCATGTTTGATAATGATGATGAAAGCGTAAAAGAGTTTATTAAAAATCTAAATCTTCCAACCCCTGATGCAATATAATATAAAGAGACTAAACAATGATAAGCCGGTGGAGTTGTTTCTCCACTGGCTCTTTTTTTGTGTTTTTACAAAAATATCGCAAAAAGTTCACAAAACTATTTACAACAAACTCGCAATATGCTAATATACACACAATTAACACAAAACTAATACACAACCCCTTTTAAAAATGTTAATTTTTGGGGCTTTGGGACCTTCTGGTCCCAGAAAGGAGCTTAAAGCTATGTTTAAATCAATTGCAGAAAAAAGAGATTATGTTACTAAATTACTGAAAAATGCGGATCCGGGGGTAGTTGAAAGTATCCGCAAGCTACCTGGAATAAATCAGGATGTGTTGCTGCTATCTTATGGACTAGATGGGAATGAAGCTATGGATGATGAAAGAATCGCCAAATACATTTCTTACAATTATGATGGTATTGAAATTACTTCAAGTTTAGTTCCTTTTATCCGTGAGGATGCAAAAAAAATGCTTGATATGACTGATAAAGAAGTGGAAGAGTTCAGATTTCCTAAGTTGGATTTTGAATTCGGTTCTTCTAAACTCATCAGCTGGGAAGATATGGTAGAAATGGAAAAAAATCTTCACAACATGGAGGAGATAATGAAGTTCCTTGAGGATAAATATGATAAGCAGTCTACTATTTTTCTTCCATCGTTTACTGAACTATATGAGTATGGAGCATTTAATGACAGCGATTATTATGAGCGTCTTAAGTTTTTTGCTTCAGCTGTTTATCTGGCACTTAAGTTGGCGGGCTTTGAGATCAAGGCAAATATAAGTACAGGTGATGTGAACCTTGCCACTGTCCTTGACTATAGCTATCTATACTTTAAATTTGCTAAAGAGATAGTGATTGATTCCAGAAAGGAGGCGCTTGAATTATGCTAATACCTACAGTTGTTGAATCCACAAGTCGAGGCGAGAGAGCCTACGACATTTACTCCAGACTCCTAAAGGAGCGTATCATTTTCCTCGGTGACGAGGTAAATGATGCGACCGCGAGTCTCGTTATTGCACAAATGCTCTTTCTAGAGTCAGAGGATTCTACGAAGGACATTTCCCTCTATATTAATAGTCCTGGAGGGTCTGTTTCGGCGGGCATGGCCATCTATGACACAATGAACTACATCAAATGTGATGTTTCTACCATATGTGTTGGTATGGCTGCCAGCATGGGCGCCTTCCTCCTAGCAGGCGGGGAAAAAGGCAAGAGGTTTGCACTGCCGAATGCTGAGATTATGATACATCAGCCGCTTGGCTCTACCTCCGGCCAGGCGACGGATATGCAGATTGCTGCCGAGCACATACTCCGGACTAAGAAGAAACTCAATGAGATTCTAGCTAAGAACACAGGCAAACCAATAGATGTGGTCGAGACAGACTGCGACCGCAACAATTGGATGACCGCCGCTGAGGCAGTGGAATATGGCCTGATTGACAAAGTAGTTAGCTAGTGTGCAAATGAGTATATAGGGACGGTTCTTATTTACTCAAAAATGAGTAAAACAGAAACGTCCCCATATACTCAAAAATTGAGTAAATAAGAACCGTCCCTATATACTCACTCTGTAAATTAAAGGAAGGATGTGGAAGATATGAGTTCATTTAATGAGAGCAGGATATTTTGGCTACCAGAAACCCAGAGAGATATTATGATGATGCATTATGGGTTAAATGGATCCGCCCCTCAGAGCACTGAGGATATTACCAAATATATGAATGACATCGGACTAAATGTCGACACCTGGCAGGTGGAAGAGGTTATCAAGGAAGCAGAGCAGATGATAAATGCTATGGATTCCGATGCTGTGAAACCCTTCGGAGATAATAATAGAAGCTTTCTGGTGAATCTCTATAATGACAATCGCCGCGACGAAGAGCTGGCAATGATGAGAAGAGGGCTTATTCCGATTTATAGTGCCAGTGCGTATGTGGAGGTCCCAGATAGAGAACCTTTCTTTGATCTAAGTTTTGTAGTAAAAAACAAAACTGGTCTCAAGAATCTTCAAGAAATCAAGCTGAATAATGAAGATAATAAAATGTTCCGCATCTTAAGTGTTTTAGATTATGATTTTGTGACTAGCCATACGGAAGGTCTCTTCGTCGGCACGATGCTCACCTGGAACCGGATAAATCAATTTCTAAATGAAGTTGAATCAGGAACCGATCTAAAGGAATACCTTGCGGATTATTATAAAGATGTTGATATTATTAAGTATCCATATCTCGGGCTACTCTTTGGATATAAGGATCCTGATATGCAGGATGCCGACGCTGAAATCCAAAGAGATAGACTGCGTAAGATTAAGAAAATGGGAAGAACAAGCGCTGAAATCTTCGAGGGGCTTGGAAAAACAGTCATCTACAAAATGAATACAACAGACGTAAGTACTATGGATATATATGATTACATCTATCTCGGAGAGGAACTTGCAAGAAAGGTGGTGATTGAAAATCCAAGCAAGCTCGCTAGTGAGGTAGAAATCATAAATCCAATGGACGATGATGTAAAACCATTTCAAAAACTTGCCATAAATCTGGATGATTTGTTTAAAGCCAAAAAATGAGTATATGGGGACGGTTCTCTTTTACTCAAAAATTGAGTAAATAAGAACCGCCCCCATATACTCACTTTTTTGTTGTAATCAACACATCAAAGTGATAAAATGCATATATCTATCGGCTTTTTTAGAGCCTTGGGGGAAATGGGAAATATAATATATAGAAGGAGCGTATAAAAATGGCGCAGAAGATTAGCTTTAATTTTGAGAATACTATGTTTATGGCAAGCGATGCTGATGTACAGGCTATTAAGCCTAGAATAGAGGCAGCTAAGAAGACACTTGTTGAAAAGACAGGTGAAGGAAATGATTTCCTTGGATGGATTGATCTTCCAGTAGATTATGATAAGGAAGAGTTTGCTCGTATTAAGCAGGCAGCTGCTAAGATCCAGAGCGATTCAGATGTACTTCTTGTTATCGGTATCGGTGGTTCTTACCTCGGAGCAAGAGCTGCAATCGAAGCTCTTCGTCACGGATTCTATAACTCAGTATCAAAGGAAATCCGCAAGACCCCAGAGATTTACTATTGCGGAAATAACCTTAGCTCAACATATATTTCAGAGCTTGTTGAAGTAATTGGTGACAGAGATTTCTCTGTAAATGTTATCTCAAAGTCAGGTACTACAACAGAGTGCTCAGTTGCATTC
>CAMKQB010000001.1 GCA_946414825.1 uncultured Lachnospiraceae bacterium | reverse complement strand
TATTAGAGATAGCTCAGGATATGAAGAAGAATCCTGAGAAATATGCGCACTCGCTTGAGGGCAAGAAGCTTTATTCTCTATTTGAGAAAACATCTACAAGAACCTTCTTGTCATTTGCGACAGGAATTACTGAGCTGGGTGGAAACTATTTCAATCAGCTGTGGGAGGATTCCAATTTCGTACTTGGCGAGCCAATATCTGAAATAAAGTATGTATGCAGAAATGTAGATATCATCATGGCTAGACTTGTTAAGAATGAAACAGTTGAGCTCTTCGGTGATAATGTTACTGTTCCATTTATAAATGGTTGTGACAGCTCTTTCCATCCATGCCAGATACTGGCAGATGCACTTACTATCATTGAGAAGTTTGGTGATCTGAATATCAACTTCATGTATATAGGTGCTAAGAACAATGTATTCAACTCACTGGTTGAGTTCTTTGCAAAGATGGAGAAGGGTACTCTCTATGGTCTCACTCCTCTTGTTAATAATACAGCATGTGGTGATGATTTCTATGAGGCAGCAAAGGCTACTGGCCATTATGTTGAACTTGATCCAACAATGTCTATGGAAGAAGCGCATGAATATGCTAAGAAGATGAATGTTATCTATACTGATACATGGGTAGATATGGAATTCTTCAACAATCCTGCATATCAGCAGCAAAAGGAAGAAACACTTGCGAAGATGATGCCATATCAGATAAATGACGAATTCCTGGATGGCAGCGACGCTCTTGTATTCCATGATATGCCTATGCATGTTGGATATGAGATATCTGAAAGCGTTGAAATGAAGCATCTGGATACAATCCTTGATGAGGCAGAAAACAGACGCCACGCTGAGAAGGCAGTAATGTATTATTTATTAAAGAAATGCTAATCTATGAGACGTGTGATTCTCACACGTCTCTATTCATATACTTAGAGATTCTGAAAATGACATTCTATAGATGGTAGTCATTCTGAGCAAAGCGAAGAATCTTACATAAGGAGAGGAGAATTGTAATGAAACATCTGATAGACCCAATGGACTTATCACTGGAGGAGCTGGATGACATTCTGGAACTGGGTGAAAAGATGATAGAGAATCCTGAAAAGTACGCAGAGGCAGCGAAGGGTAAGAAGATAGCAACCCTGTTCTATGAGCCTTCTACCAGAACCAGACTGAGCTTCGAATCAGCTATGCTGGATCTTGGCGGAAATGTTATAGGCTTCTCATCGGCAACTGATTCTTCAGTATCGAAGGGCGAAAGCGTAGAGGATACTGTCAGAACAGTAGGCTGTTTTGCTGACGTAATAGCTATGAGACATCCTAATGAAGGTGCTCCTATGCTGGCATCTATGGCATCACCTGTTCCAATCATAAATGCAGGAGATGGTGGTCACAATCATCCGACACAGACCCTTACAGATCTTTTGACCATTAAGAAGGAGAAGGGACGTCTGGACAATATGGTTGTAGGAATGTGCGGCGACCTTAAGTTTGGGCGTACGGTACACAGTCTTATAAAGGCGCTTTCAAGATATAAGGGAATCAAGTTCATACTTATATCTCCTAAGGAGCTGAGGGTTCCGGACTACATTATATCTGAGGTTATTGAGCCTGCCGGACTGGAGTATGAAGAGGTTACATCTCTTGAGGAAAGCATTGGTCAGCTGGATATGCTCTATATGACCAGAGTTCAGAGGGAGAGATTCTTCAACGAGGCAGACTATGTACGACTGAAGGATACTTACATCTTAGATAAGAAGAAAATGCAGCTGGCTAAGGATGATATGATAATCCTCCACCCACTTCCTAGGGTAAATGAAATATCACCATCTGTAGATGATGATCCTAGAGCCTGCTACTTCCGCCAGGTTAAGTATGGCAAGTTTGTCAGAATGGCTCTGATAAGCCGTCTCATCGGACTGGATGTTTAAATGCGGGATTAAGCAACTGACGGATGAGGTGTAATAAAATAACTCACGAAAGGATAAACTATGAAAATAGATAGTATACAGAATGGAATAGTGCTGGATCATATCACTGCTGGAAATGCCATGCGTCTCTACTACGACCTTGGCCTGGATAAGCTGGATTGCAGTGTAGCAATGATGCAGAATGTTAAATCTCAGAAAATGGGCAAGAAGGATATCATCAAGGTTGATAAGGATGAATACGATATCAATCTGGATGTTATAGGATATATCGATCCGGGTGTAACCGTATGTATTATTAAGGACGGAGTAACGGTAGAGAAGAAGAAGGTTGCTCTACCTAAGAGGCTGGTAAATATCCAGAAGTGCAAGAATCCTAGATGCATAACAGCCATCGAACCTAACATCCCTCATATATTCAACCTGACAGACGAGAAGAACAGAATCTATAGATGCATATATTGTGAAGACAGGGCTCGGTCATAAACGACAGTTTATGACCGAGGCTCCGTCGAAGACGGATGCGTTCTGCGAAGCAGAACCAAGGCTTTCGAAGAAAGGCTTGCATACATGCGAAGCATATATGGCACGAAATAGGGCTCGGTCCTAAAAGGTGTTTAGGTATTTAGTTATTTAGGAGTTACACATGATAAAAGCAAATAATCTGTCGATGGTATACGGCAAAGATTTTAAGGCAGTAGATAATCTGTCATTTGAGATAAAACCGGGCGAAATAGTTGGTTTCGCCGGCCCAAATGGAGCGGGTAAAACAACCGCAATCAAGATGCTTACAGGCATTCTTAAGCCTACCGAGGGTAGTGCAGTGATCAATGGACATGACATAGTTAAGGAGCCTATTCAGGCAAAGGAAAGCTTTGCGTATGTTGCGGATAATCCGGACATACTGCTTCAGTTGACTGGAATAGAATATATCAATTACATTGCCAATCTATACAAGGTTCCACTGGATGCGAGAGAGGACAGAATAAATGATCTCGCAGAAAGATTTGGAATAAAGGATTCTTTGGGCAGACCTATGAAAGAGTATTCCCATGGTATGCGCCAGAAGACTATGGTTATTGCGGCACTCATCCACAATCCTCCAGCCTGGATACTGGATGAACCAATGACCGGACTGGATCCAACTGCTGCTTACGAACTTAAACAAATGATGAAGGAACATGCGGCAAAGGGGAATGCTGTACTTTTCTCTACTCATGTTCTTGAGGTTGCAGAGAAACTCTGTGACCGTATCATGATCATCAATCACGGAAAGAATCTGTATCAAGGAACTGTCGAGGATCTGCAGAAAATGCACCCTGGAATGGACCTTGAAGCTATATTCATCGAAATGGTTGGAAAAACTGTGGAAGAAGCTAAGCAGTAACGTTAATGTGGTGCCATTCTGAGCCTTGGGCAAAGAATCTTTTTGGAGGTATATATTGGATATAAGTGGTATTAAAACTCTGACCGGAATACTGTCGAAGAATTCTGAGATGCAGCTGCCGGAGAAGACAGGCTACAAGGTGCTGGCTCTTATTGCTGTGCTCGGAATCATGATCCCATGTACTGCTATTGTGGGATTCATTAGCTATGTTATGACAGAGGCCCTCATCGAAGTTGAAAATCCTGGCGGTGGTATGCTATTTGAAATGCAGATACTGTCCGCCTTTTCTATGATATTTGGAATACTGGTTATTTTCAGTATTCTCTTTTTCTCATCGGATAGAGAACATTTTGTTACTCTTCCTATTCTTAGTCATCATCTCATGATGGCGAAGTTCACCTATGCTTATTTTGCAGAGAGTGTCATGGAATTCATGATACTCGTTGCAGTTTTTGTAGGATATTTCATCGCAGTCGGAAGAAATCTGGGACTGTCGGAAGCGTTGAATCCGATTTCCATTATTTCTTCAATAGTAGGAGTTCTTCTTATTCCGCTCGTACCGATGATATACTGCGCTATTTTCAGTGTGATACTGATGGCAGTGCTAAGCGGAGTTAAGGATACGAAGATATTCTACAGAATATCGACAATATTTCTTATGTTATTTGCACTGCTATTCCTCCTTTCATTAAGAGGAATCGGCGATATAAATATGGAGAACTATGTGGAGTCACTTGGAAGTGGCAGCAACCTCTTCCTCAAGACGCTGAACATTATTTTCTTCCCGGTTCCATGGCTGTCAAATGCCATAAGCAAGGGAAGCATTCTGTGGCTCCTTCTATATCTCCTTGGAAATGTTGTACTGGTTGCAGTTCTGTATTTCGTAGGAAAGGCACTGTATCAGAGAGGTCTCTATACAGCAGCGTCACTTGGTTCGTCTAAGAAAGCGGAAATAAAGACGCGTGACATCAGCATGGATTCACAGTTCCGTGCAAGCTTTATGAAGGAACTGAGAGTAATACTCAGAACGAAGGCTTTCTCTGGAAACTGTGCATATATAAATGTTCTCTGGCCGGTGGGGGCATTTCTCCTATTTCATTTTAATAAGAATAAGGGCTTCATATCCGAATTTATCGCGATGTATGGAGAGGGTAAGGAGAGAGCGGAAATGATTCTGCTCATGGTAGTGCTGGGGATAGCATTTATCGCAACAGCGCTTAACTCCCTGGCATCCACAGCGTTTACGAGAGAAGGACAACATCTGAGTCTGATCAAATATATACCTGTTCCTTATGAGACACAGGTTTATGCCAAGGCAACGCTTAGTCTGATTTTTACATTCCCAAGCCTTGTGCTGACAGATATCATCATTAGTTTATATATGGGAACGCCGGTTTATATGTGCATATACTTTATCCTTACGAGCCTGCTGGCGCATGTGATTTCGATTGTTATCGGAATGTGGATGGATAGCTCGGCACCTTATGTTGAATGGGATGATGAATATAGCGCCCTCAGAGGAAATCTGAATACATTTTTCAACATGGCAGTAATGATGGTCCTTTCAATGGTTGTTATACTCTTAGGAGTTATCATATACGAGCTTATGAAGCTCCCTATTTTGGCATTTTATATAATCCTGTTTGTGATACTGACAGGAGTGATGATAAGGCTAGTTTATGTGGGAAAGAAGCGCATAATCGCCAATATCTCAGAAATGAGTTAACAAGACAATAGACGCTGTGTAACACTTTTGTAACATTTTGCTTTACAAATAGAAATTTTATGGTATAATATATGAGTTAAATTGCGTTATGTGAACTTTAACGCACTAAAATAAATGACGAGGATGACTATTCTATCATGGCAAGTAATGAAGAACAGTACGTCATACGAGGTGGTAAACGCCTCGAAGGCGAAGTTGTTATAGCTGGTGCTAAAAATGCAGCATTAGGTATTTTGGCAGCGGCAGTAATGACAGATGATAAGGTTACAATTGAAAATGTACCATATGTATCTGATACTCGTACATTGCTGAAGGCAATCGAGAATATCGGTGCATCGGTTGAATATTTAGATAAGCATACAGTAGTTATTTGCGGCAAGGGTATACGTGAAGGACAGCCTGTAGATGACGAATATATTCGTAGGATCAGAGCTTCCTATTATCTGATAGGTGCACTTCTGGGAAAGCATAGATATGCAAATGTTGCTCTCCCTGGTGGTTGTGATATCGGTTCAAGACCTATCGACCTTCATATCAAGGGCTTTGAGAAGTTGGGTGCAAAGACTGAGATAGTTTCAGGCGGAAGCATCATCGCTCAGGCAGAGGAGCTTCATGGAGCTCATATATATCTTGATACTGTATCTGTTGGTGCGACTATCAACATAATGATGGCAGCAGCGCTGAGCCCGGGCAAGACTACTATTGAAAATGCAGCTAAGGAACCACACATAGTTGATGTGGCAAACTTCCTTAATACCATGGGCGCTAATATCAAGGGTGCTGGTACTGATGTTATCAGAGTTCGTGGTGTGGATAAGCTTCATGGTGCAGAATATTCAATCATACCTGATCAGATAGAAGCAGGAACCTTTATGGCTATGACAGTGGCTACAAGGGGAAATGTACTTATAAAGAATGTTATCCCTAAGCATTTGGAGGCTATCTCTTCAAAGCTTGTGGAAATGGGAGCGCATGTAATTGAGTATGATGATTCTGTCAGAGTAATGGCTGACGGGATACTGAAGTCAACTCATATCAAGACTCTTCCATATCCGGGATTCCCTACTGATATGCAGGCTCAGATGGCAGCGATACTTGCTCTTGCAGATGGAACAAGTATTGTAACAGAGAGCATCTTCGAGAACAGATTCAGATATGTTGCTGAACTGGCTCGAATGGGAGCAAAGATCAGAGTTGAGGGTAACTCAGCTATAATAACAGGAATTAAGAAGTATAATGGTGCAACACTTAAGGCATCCGACCTGAGAGCGGGAGCGGCTCTTGTAATAGCGGCTCTTTCAGCAAACGGTGTAAGCACTATACAGGATATTCAGTATATCAAGAGAGGTTACGAGGATTTCGATGAAAAGGTTTCATCTCTTGGCGGAATGATGAGGCTCGCAAAAACTGAACAGGATGTACAGAGAAATAAGCTTGAAATGGCTAGTAACTTATAGATATATGGATATAAATAAAAGGCAGTATGGAAGTACTGTCTTTTATTTGTTACTGGGATAAGCCTCGGACGGCTTTTGTTCTGTTAGAGATATAGTTTTAAAAGAGGTAAACAGGGGTTGCAAAAGTATGAGGGATCAGGGAAAAGAGGAAACTAAAAATCTTGAAGAGATTGAAGTAACTGACAGAGTTAAAAGAACTAATAAGGCTGATGTAACTGATAGGGTTGAAGAGGTTAAAAAAACAGAAAAGTCTGGGGTGGGCGATAAGAAGAAATCTCCCAAGACTGCGGCTGCACTGGCAGCGGAGTTCTTTATAAAGGTTGCCATTACAGCGCTTGTGGTAATTATTCTTTGCACCTTTGTTATAGGGATACATGTAAACCATAGTTTTGTATTCAAATCCGAAAAACACAAAACAAAACTGCCGAAAAATACAAAATGAACTTGAAAAGCGCTTATAGTTAGCACATAATCGCTTTGGAGGGGGATGTTATGTCTGAGAAGGTAATGTCTGAAAAAGAAATAAATGAACTCATTATTCTGGCTAAAAAGGGCGATAACAAAGCCTGGGAAAGTCTGACATTAGAATATACGGATTATATCAAAAGATTGGCACGGAAAAAATTGGATAAGCTGAATCTCAGTTCCAGGAAAGAAATAGAGAAGGATTTATTTCAAGTGGGCTGGATGGGGTTTGCTGATGCTGTAAAAAGATATACTCCAGGTGGAGCGTCCTTAAAAACCTATGCTTGGTACGATATAAATGGAAGAATGAATAAACAGCTTGATTTCGTTCTTAATCCATTAGGAATCCCACGGGAAGTGAGACAAGAAGATACAGATAAAAATATCGAGAGACATTATCTGGATGGTGATGATGAAATTTTGCTGGATGAAAAGTCTTCTAAGGAGTTTTGTGAGAGGTACTATGCTGATGAGGAATCTTCGGATGAGTTATCATTAGAGGCTCAGGAGCAGCCAGGTAACTACAGTCCTGAGAGAGTGGCATTGCAGATGCTTGAGACTCTAAAGCTAATGACGGATGACGAACACAAAGTCTCCACAGAAGAATTCAGAAGACTGCTTAGATTATATCGCACTGCACGACATAAGAATAGCGGCGAATTAAAAGGTGATAGGACAATCAATAAGAACTTGGCGGAAATAATTTCAGAGTTGAATCCAAGTATTTATTCAGATGATAATAGTTCACAGTATAGAATTAAATACGATGGATACAAGGAGAACTATCTTAGTGATAAGCTTAAGATGAGAAAAGATAATCCGCTGGTAATAGACCCGAATTCTGCTCCGACGTTAAGTGGACTGTCCTATGTACATTTGTTTGATAATAAGGAACTGGATGAGCTGATAGAAATCATCTGCCTCACAGATATTCTGTCTGAAGATGAAAAGAATACTTTGGTTAATAAGGTGATTGGCACAGCCAGTGTTCATTATAGTACGCCATTTAGTGATGGTGAGCATATGCTATTTAATCCGAGGTCAATACACGGTAGATTTTGTGGTAGAGACGATGGGGATATGGGTAAACTCTCTGATAATCTAAGATTGATACAGGAAGCCATAAATAATCTGGGTAAGATTAGTTTTAGGTTTAATCGATACACAGAGGAGCATGAGATGGTTCCTGCATCCCATCATATTCATCGTCTAAGTCCTTATCATTTGGTAGTGTATCATGACAATTATTATTGTATAGGACTCAAGGATGGCGATTGCCGTATATGGCATTATAGGGTAGACCTAATGTCTAATATACAAATTATCCGAAATGATGAAGGTGAGATTATTCCGATAAATCTCAGTGATTTTGATGGACTTCCTATAGCGAATTCCAGTTGGGATCCGCAGCGCTACATGTCCGAGCATCTTAATATGGCGTATGATTCTCCTACACGAGTATTCCTTAAAATAAAAAAGAATGATTATACATTTATCCATGATTGGTTTGGGGATAATTATAAAAAACTAGATAAAGTACCTGACATTGTGGAGGGGACCCAGCTGGATGTCAGTAAGTATGATATTGTGGAGGTTGTTACGTCCCCAAGTATGATAGTGTACTGGGCTCTTCAGTATGCAGAGAAGGTTGAGGTTCTGAATGAGGATATAAGAGAGAAAATGAGAAAAATAATTAGGGAACTGGATAAAAAATATGATTAAAAGTGATAGTGATGAAAAAGCCTGGAAATTTTTTATGGATTGTTACAAGATAGATTCTACAAAAATTAGTCGGGGGTGCAAGATCGGGAAATGGATATATGTAGATGATTCTGAATTTCAGAAATCTATTGATGTATCCGGAGAGGTATGTTTTAATCTTAGGCTTAATGACAGTAGGAGTACCACATTTTATGGCAGTATTTTATGTGATGGGAAAAGCCTCAGTAAATGTGGCGTGGCTTTTAAGAAAAAGTTTTCGGAATTAAATAATATACTTGAGTACCTGCAGACCTCACCTTACAACATATGCATACTTCCGAAACCTGGTGGGCTTAATAATATCAAGAAAGGAATCGGAAACGATAGATTTGATACTTACCTGTGGGCTTTGTACAGATATTATAAAGGTGAGAAAGCATTTATAATAAATGGGTATTCGGTAGCTATGAGTATAGTCAATCGCAAGATACTATGTAAATTTTTGGATGAGTATAAGTCGATGGGCTCAGACTCAGACAGTGATAATGCTATGGCCTCGCTACTTAGTCTATGCTCGGATCTGTATAGTTTTGTTGGGATTAAAGAGGGGGAAGACGCTAGTCAAACTAAAGAATATAAGTTTATAAAAGCCCTGATAAACAACGGAATAAAACCGATTGCTAGTAAGTCTGATCTTCGTAGATATATAGAATATGCAATTAGATTCTGGGAGCTGAGGAGAGAGGGGATTTATAGCCATTTAAAAGAAACGCATCAAGAACATTTTGAGAAGGTATGTAAAAAGTATGAGAAGGATTTTAAAGAGACGGACAAGAAAATAGATGCCTTGAACAACCTTTTGAATACAAATATTTTTGATGATTCGGAAGCAAATTCATTTAAAGAAAAATAACCTATTACAAAAATTTGTAAGTAGAGAAAACCATAATAATAATGAGAACGTTGTGAAACGATTTCGCAGCGTTCTTTTTAATTACGTTAAAATTCAATTTCCCTAAAGGAGGAGGTGAGAATCATGGGAATCCCAGATGAGATTATCGAGGAATATGACATCGAAACTGAGGCTGAGATGCTGGACTTTTGGTACGACGAAGTACTTTGCAGCATGGATGATGAGGATAAAGGTGAAGTATTCTGAAAAATTAATTCCGAAGAAACTATTGATTTGTAAATGAAGGAAAGGAATAAAACTATGAAGTTAGAAATAAGAATTAACAATGTAAATGGATTTAATAATACAGTGATAGAAGATGATAGAAAGCACTATATCTATCAAAGCTACAAGGACAGACTTTTTGAAATACTACATGATGCCAAGGATGATATTCCAGATATTTGGGGGCTGCAGGAAATAAGGCCGGGCGTAAAGGAGCATCAGATATTAAATGAGCTTAAGCTTAAGGCTGAAATGCTGGGGCTTACTCTTGTAACAACTGTAGATGAGGCAGACTTTGAAAAACATCCTAAGAGTTTGCTAAATGTGCTACTCATAAAAGATGTTAATGAATTTGAAGTTCTAAAAACTCAGAAAGAGATTAGCCTTTATAGAAGGATTAATTATATTCGGGTTAATTTTAAATCAGCCCCGAATAGAGATTTCTATATACTCCACATACACGCACCGCAAATTGACTATTTCCCAGGACATTCTATAAATGATGGATATGTAAGAAGGAGAAAATATCTGGAAAGGGAGTTCTATCGGGCTCTAAAATACGAAGTGAGTCAGTTGGTAGAACAAAATAAAAATGTAATAGTGATGGGGGATTTTAATAAGTCATTACAGTCAGATGATCTAAAGGACCTTATGAAGTCAGACTTAACGGTGGTGTCAGGTGGGATGGAACGAACATATTATGGACCGGGGAACAATCGAAGTAAGTCTATAGATCACATTCTTATAGCAAACAACCTTGCTAATGATGAATCATTTAAGTTAATCAGAAGTGTGACTGATAGAAATGTTGTGACAAATAGGCTTACGGATCATGCAACAATAAAGGTAGGTGTAAATGTATGAGCAAATCTGTTATAGAGAATGGGCTGAATGACAGACTGGATGAAATGGCACTTGATATGATACGGTTCCTAAAAAAGTGGGGGTTGTGGCGTGATGCCACAATCCTTACAAATGGTCATATGTATAGTTATGGCAAAAAAGATAGTGATGCTTTTGATGAAATAGAGAATGTGAATTATGCCTGTGATGTTAATCCCGTGGAATATACAAGAGGATTAGTCGAAAGACCAGATGGAAGCAAAGAATGGGAGAGTCTGGCAAATCCTGAACATCATTTTGATTTGATATATGAAGGACCATTGGGCATGCTTCTTAATTATCATATATATGAGCCGGATATTAAAGGTGTAAGCGAAGAAGGATGGGAGGCGATTTTTGGAGAAACGGACATTTTGCAGGATTATATAGCGAGCCAGCTTGAAGTAAGTAGTGTGCAGGAGTTAGGAAGAAAAATGTGGTTAGATATTTTTGATAACTCTGAGATATCGGTCTGGGATCCTTTGGAATATGATACATATGATGAGTATTTAGAGCTAACATATGGCGACTATGATGAGGCGGATAAAATGACAGCAACATCTATGTTTGAAACTTATGATGAATACAAATCGGCTAGAGAGTATGGCGTAGATTATTTCAATGATTATTATACAGATGACGTTCAGGTAAAATGGGAAGATGAAATCATGAAAGCCAGATTGTTCTTTATGAAGAACGACTGTAGATGGTGGTATGGAAGCCTGGGGATTCAAGATTATTTTAATCAGGTAGCCTGGATAGTAAAACGAGAGTTTGATGGTATTTTTGAAAAATATGATTTCTGGTATGAGTTGGATTTTGAATCATCTCTCAGCTGCTACCGACTTTGAGGTTGCCTTTATACCGACTTTGGTGGTGGCTTTTGTTTCCTTGTCACATTCCTGGTATTGTGGTAAAATAACCCTTAGCGCTTTATGTACTTAACCCATGTAACGATAAGTTTCATTCGCGTAAGGAACATAGTGTAAATACATAAACGGAGGGATACACCGAAATGGCAAAGAAACCATATTACATCACAACCGCTATTGCATATGCATCAGGTAAACCACATATTGGAAATACCTATGAAATAGTACTGGCGGACAGTATCGCAAGATACAAGAGATTCATCGGCTATGATGTTAGATTCCAGACTGGAACCGATGAACACGGACAGAAGATTGAAACAAAGGCTTTCGAGGAGCTGAGTACTCCTAAAGAGTTTGTAGATGAGAAGGCTGCTGAGATTAAGAGAATCTGGGATCTGATGAATACCTCATATGATAAGTTCATCAGAACTACAGACGAGTATCATGAGAAGCAGGTTCAGAAGATTTTCAAGAAGCTTTATGACCAGGGAGATATTTATAAGGGTTCATACGACGGACTCTACTGTACACCTTGTGAGTCCTTCTGGACTAAGTCACAGCTGGTAGACGGATGCTGCCCTGACTGCGGACGCCCTGTTAAGGAGGCTTCCGAAGAGGCTTACTTCTTTAAGATGAGCAAGTACGCTCCAAAGCTTATTAAATATATCGAGGATCATCCGGAATTCATACAGCCGGAAGCTCGTAAGAATGAAATGGTTAATACATTCCTTAAACCAGGACTTCAGGATCTCTGTGTATCCAGAACCTCATTTAAGTGGGGTATACCTGTAGACTTCGATCCTAAGCACGTTGTTTACGTATGGATAGATGCACTTTCAAACTATATTACCGGACTTGGCTATGATGCAGATGGTAATTCAGATGAAATGTATAAAAAATACTGGCCGGCAGATCTGCATCTGATAGGTAAGGATATCCTTAGATTCCATACCATTTACTGGCCAATCATGCTTATGGCACTGGGTGAGCCACTTCCTAAGCAGGTATTTGGTCATCCATGGCTGCTGCAGTCTGATGGCAAAATGAGTAAATCCCGTGGTAATGTACTATATGCAGATGACATGGTAGACCTCTTCGGAGTTGATGCCGTGAGATATTTTCTGCTTCATGAAATGCCATTTGAAAATGATGGTGTTGTATCATGGGAGCTTCTTATCGAGAGAGTTAATTCAGACCTGGCTAACACACTGGGTAATCTGGTTAATAGAACTATCTCTATGTCAAATAAATACTTTGACGGAGTAGTAAATAATACCGGAGTAAGCGAAGAAGTAGATGATGATCTGAAGAGGGTTGTCAGCGACACCAGACTCAGAGTAAACATTTGCATGGACAAGCTTCGTGTAGCTGATGCAATTACAGAGATATGGAATCTCTTCAAGAGATGTAATAAGTATATAGATGAGACTATGCCATGGGTATTGGCTAAGGAAGAGGATAAGCAGGACAGACTTAGTACAGTTCTATATAACCTTATCGAGAGCATTACCATAGGCGCTTCTCTGCTGGAGTCATTCCTTCCAGATACATCAGCTCGTATACTTGCGCAGTTAAATACCCAGAAGAGATCAGTCACAGAAATGGGACAGTTTGGTTTATATCCAAATGGCAATAAGGTTACAGATACACCAGAGATACTCTTTGCCAGAATAGATACTGAGGCTATGCTGGACGAGATAGAGCGTCGCTTCCCATCTAAGGAACCTGAACCACAGCCAGATCCGGAAGAGGAGAAGAAGAAAGCTGAGGCAAAGGCTAAGGCTGAGAAGAGTGTTCCTGACAGTGTTCAGGCTGTTCAGAAGGCTCTGCTTACTATAGATGATTTTGACAAAATGCAGCTCCAGATAGGAGAGGTTCTATCCTGTGAGGAGGTTCCAAAATCCAAGAAGCTTCTTTGCTCACAGGTGAAGGTGGCTGGAAAGGTTCTACAGATAGTATCAGGAATCAAGAATTATTACAGCCCAGAGGATATGGTTGGTAAGAAGGTTGTTGTTATTACAAATCTTCAGCCTGCTAAGCTGGCAGGTGTATTATCAGAGGGAATGCTCCTCTGTGCTGAGGATGATAATGGAGACCTCGCTCTGCTTACCGCAGACAAGGACGTGCCAGCCGGCTCTATGATTAGTTGATACACACTATTTTCATTATGAACCTTGAAAATTATTATGAATATAATGTGTCATTCTGAGCGAAGCGAAGAATCTCTGAGAGGAAACAATGATATTTAATAAAAATAAAAACCTATACAAATTCATATCCCTGCTCTTGGCCTTGACTCTGCTTCTCAGCCTCACAGCCTGTGGTAGCAAAGCGTCAAACTATCAGGCATATGTGAAAAGCTTGATATCATCAAACTATCTAGGTGTAACCGGTGACTATGTAAGGCTTACAGGAGCAAATGATGAGGATGCAGAAGCAACCTATCTGCAAAATGTAACTCGTCTGGCAAATAACCTGGCTACATATTACGGACTGGATATTTCGGCAGACCCACAGCTGGCACCGGCAATGGTGGATCTTTCAAAGCAGATCTATGGCAAGGCTAAGTTTGATGTTGGAAAAGCGTACAAGGATAATAATATTAATTACGTAGATGTAACCATCTATCCAATAGACATACTGAATCAGACAAATGCAGAGGTCTCTGCATATGTAGAAAAGTTCAATCAGGCAGTAGATAATGGCGACTATAACGATTATACCAAGGAAGAGTATGAATATGAGTTTGCTACTGGAATAATTGGTATACTGGCTGCAGCGGTTGAGGAGATAGAATATACTGAGCCCGAAACAGTAACAGTGAGAATTATTACGGCTGATGACACCTATTATATAGGAAATGAGGATTTCAGAAATATTGATAGATGTATTATAGCTACTTCGGAACTTCCGGAGGCAACGCCATTGGATGCAAGCCCGACGGATGGAGAGTAAAATACGGAGGACCAGATTCTAAGATGAATCTGGTCTTTTTGAATTTTTAAGACCATTTTTGGGCCTTATTATTCTTTTTTGTTGCGCCTTTGTTGCGGTTTCTGTTGTATACTACATTTAAATGTGATAATTGCCAGTAGAATAATTAGATGGTATATAAAATAGCGACAGATGAGGAGGTAATTTTATGCCAGGAAGAGAATATAATGTCGAAATACTAGCAACAGTTAATACTGTTAAATCAACGGACAAGGATTTTCAGGAAATACAGCAGAAAATAAGGGACTACTACAACAAAAATGATGAATACTACAATGGCTTAGAAACTGGAAAAGATAAGAACGGGGAACAGTTTTTATCAACTTTTGAGGACAACAGGAATATACTTAGAAGTATTAAACTTCGAAATGATATTAATAAATATCTTGAAACAAATAAGTCCAAGATGACATCTGTGGAGTATCAGTCTGTAGTTCAGGCGTATGATAATCTTGTAAAGAAATTTGATGAGGATTTTAAAGGGATAGAAGGCGAAAAAATATTTGATTCCTACAAAGAAGCCCTAAATGAACAGTTGCTTTTGCCTGTTGACGAAGTTAATGTAGAAACGGTATCTAGGACTATGGCTGCCAGATACTATATGACCGCGCTTAAGCGTGAATATATGACTGCGGACGAGGCGTCTAAAACAGGTTCTGAAGAAGAAAAGGAAGCGGCGAATAAGTGGAAGAATAATATCATCAAGAAGCTGTATTCTGGTACTCTTGATGATGATATAGATAGATTCGTTAAAGAAGATGAAATAGGGAAAACTGTTTATAATTATTGTAAAAATCACATTACATACGATCATTCATCAAGAGGGTTGGACTATTCTGATATAAAACGATACGATGAAATGATCAGTTCAGAATTGCAGAAAATCGTATTAGATAAAGAAAATCAGGCAAATAACATAAAAATAGAAGGTGAAGCGGATAAACAGAAGGCTCTGGATATAATCTATGAGGCAGAACGTATACGTGATGTTGGAAATGCCACGGCAGGGTCTGTAGCCACACCTGTAATAAAAACTGATACTAAGAAGATCATAGTGAGGAGGAACCTTGCAGGTAAAATAAATGATAAGCTCGCTGAAGTAAAGCTAAGAATGCGAGATTATTATAATGAGCAGGCAAGAGCTGAGATGGATGCTCAGATGGCTGAGCATGATAAGAGGTTGGAAGAGGCCAGGAAAGCTCATGCAAGGGCTGATCAGAATTACAGAGATGCTCAGCAAGAGGTGAATGTTCAGGAGGCAAGATATAAAAAAGCTAAATCAAACTATGATATGCTGAATAAAATCGGCTTCATAGATGAAGATGACCGTAAAGCGAACGAAGGTGTATATCAGCGTGAGCTAAAGCTTTTAAATGATCTGAAGGATAAGCTTGGCAGTGCTACATCAGAGGCGTCACGAAAGTCCATGGAGGTTGAAAGATTAACCAATGAAAAGCGTGTGATGCAGGAAAATGCTAAAAAGGTTTATGAGGAAAAATGCAGGAACAATCCATTTGAACCTAAGAGCAACCTTCTTGAAGAACAGGGCATATTTAAGCCGGTAGAGAAGGAGTTACAGTCTGGTGGAAAGGTTACAATTGACGAGGTGGCTCATCCCAATGATGTAAAGGCCCATAGACTTTCGCAGATGTTCAAATGCCTTAAGGTGTTACAGCCTGGAGAACTCCCTGAACTTCTTAAGATAGAAGAAGAAAACCATGCTTTTTTAACAAAAATAGAAAGTGATATGCCAGCCAGAAAAACGGTTGAGGATGTAATTGAACCTGGACTGCTGGCGCTTGAGGAAAGAAATAGACAGTTAAGCCAGAATGCTCCTAAGCCGGAAGTGGAAGAGAATCAAGTGGAGGAAAATCTTGTAGAGGAGAAGCCAGTAGAAGAAGAAAATCCTATAGAGGAAAATAAAGAAGAACAGAAAGTAGAGGATAAAAAAGAAGAACCAATTAATATAGATGAAACAGCTCTATCTGAAGAATACAAGGGAACTTCGGAGCGAGAGTTTGATACACCATTATATGGTGCTACGCATGAACATCTGGTTGGACTCAGTGCTGGTGTCGCCAGCCTATATGCCGCTACAAAAGGCGTATGGGGAGGAAGTAGAGAGTATAGTAACATAGCTGAATCTCTAAAAGCTATTAATGAGCTAGAACAACATCGTGAAAACAATGCTGATTCCCATGAAAACAATGCTGAATCCCTTGAAAATAGTGAGCTGTATGCCGAAAGAGAAACACTCCTCGCAGCTAAAAAGCAGCTGGCTGTCCAGATGAAGCATTATATAGCTCGTAAAAATGAAGAAAAGGAAGCTGCTGAGGCAGGTGGCAAACAAGAAAAAAAGAATTCTGCATTTCGGAGAGAAACCATGGAGAATGTCCTCGGTCTTCTGGAAGAACATATCCAGGCTGATGAGCAGTCTATGGGAATCGACAAGAGAGATAAAACCTTTGAAAACTTGTCAAACGAGCTTCATTATATAAAGGATAATATCAAGAGCAATAAGGAACTGACGGCTCTTATTCGTAAGGTGGATCAGTTAGAAAAAGACACGCCGGAAAATCTTCCGTCAGAGGAACGTATCAGAAGATCTCAGGAGATCGTAAATGATATGCAGAAGCTTTCTTACAAGTTCCGTAAGGAGAAACTGGGGAAGAACGTATCCGCACTCTTAGAGAATTTCGGGGAGCATTATCTTCGCGATATTGCTGAATATAAGCCTGATCAGCTTGCTGAAGAAAAAACCAGGCTCTCTAATATGAATGGCGTTAGAATAAATACTGATGTGAAGAGAGCGGATAGTACATTCAATTCATATGATGATATGAAGATGTATCAGCAAAGACAGATACAGGACAGTGTGAATGCCATTTTCAAGGAGGAGGCCGGAAATAAGAGTTTCGTAAGTGAATGGGCACTGTATGATGAAGTGGAAAAAGAACATTCCTATGAGTATATTCCTTCTAATAAAGAAAATGTAATAGAAAAAAATATTACTGCATCTGCACTCAAGTGCATTTACGCTGATCAGCAGAAGAATGCAAATGTTATCTTTGACCCGAAGACCATTAATACCAAGGCTGATGAATTTGTGAAGGGAATGAGTGGTTTCAAGACATTCAATAATAAGTTCAAAAAGCATTTGTGCAGTGGACTAAAATCAGTGGAGAATAGCAATAATCCACAGGTTGTAGACATGTCAATGAATACTATTAATATATGCAAAAATGCAGCATTTCAGGAGACTCTGGTTAGTGAACTGGGCAAGCTAACTACCAAGCTAAACGAAGGTAAGAGCAAAGAGGAGATACAAAACAGTCTGGATAGTTTAAATAATCTTAATAAACTATCAAAAATGGTAGGTACTCAGGATGTTTATAAAAATAAAATCAAGGTTAACGACAAGGAAATCGAGCTTAAAGAACTGAGCGATCTTGCTGTCCAGAAGGCGCAGAAAAAAGTGGAGTCGGCAAAGGGACCTCAGAAGAACAATAAGGACCCAGAAAAAAATGTAGTAAAGGGTAGTGCACCCAAGAAATAAGGGAGAATATCATGATAGGACTAGAAGAATATATTGAAAAGATTAAGAGGCTGGGATGGGATACAGAACCGGAGATAAAGTTTTTTACAAATTTACATGGATACTTTTCAAAATTAAATAGTGACCCGGAAAAATATGCCGAAGATGTTATAGATGGTATAGAGAAGTATAATAGTCATACTAAGCAGGGGCGCCTGGAGCTATCAGAAAAGCTTCGGGAAATCTCAGATGATCCTGACTATAAGTTTCCTTATCAGCTAAGGGTTTCGTATGCTTTTGACGTTCTTCAGCGCGATTTATCTGAAGATAATTCTGATGATTATGAAGATGATAATATCTTTGTCAATGATGAAGTAGATGAGGAAGTCTACGCCTTTGATAAGGAAAAAGAAGATAATATAGCACGCATGCTTAAGAATAAGGTGCAGGCTGATGCTGACCGAAAGAAGCAGATTGACAAAGATGGTATGGATGCGGATGTAGAACTGTACGAGAATGAGCTTGAGAATTTTAAGGCATCGCAGGACTATAAAGTAGGTGAAAAGGGCGATTTTGCAAAGAAGGTCAGCTTTAAAAAGTATGTAGATACTATCAGAAAAAATGGATGGGTAGATGAGACTGACTTAAATACATTTAAAACTCTTTACAAGATTTCTGAACAGCTTAGTTATAAGCATCTGGATGATTTTCTTAGGGATTCCATGAAGGATAAGTCCGCATATGATGCTGGCGAGAGGATTCGTTATCTGAAGAGTAGAGTTGATGATATTTATCGAGAGCTGAGAGATAGAAGGTTTATAGATAATAAGCTTTTCTATAATACTATAGATACCTTTATTTTTAAGGACCAGGAGCGGATAGATAGAGAATATGAGAGAGCTTTGGGAGTTAAGAGACCAAAGTCACAGAAGGAAATAGAGCTGGATGAAAAGAGAAAGAATCTGAAGCCGGGTGAAATACTACTGGAGGATTATACTACCGAGAAGTTTCTTCAGGAGACAGAGAAGAAAGGCTGGATAGATTATGACGATAGTAAGTTGCTTAAGGACCTTTTCGAGTATAAGAGTCATAATAACTGGAGACCTGAGCCAAATATGGATCAGCTTTTAGTCAAGATTATGAAGACTCCAGTCTGGAGAAAGTCTGACCGTGACAATCTTCTGAATGAAGTGAGTAGAGTGGTTAATCGTCAGGAATTATTTGGATATACTTTTAATAAGGATTACCGTGAGAATATCAAGCAGAAGATAGAGACTGTAAAAAATATTACTCAGGAAGAATTAGATGATCATTACTTCGTTGAATTTGGAGAGGAACGTCAAAAGACTGATGACGAGTTAGAAGAGGAAAAGAGAGCCAAGGAAGAGGCAGAAAGAGAGAAACAGAAGGCGCTTGAAAGGTTCAGAAAAGACGAGTACGAAGCAAAGAGATATGAAAACAGAAGGAACTTTAGTAAGAAGTATGGACTTGGTGAGGATGAATATTACCAAATAGTTCATAAAAATGGCTGGGGTTATGAAGGCTTTATCCAGGAAAGTGATGAAAGAGGTATAAAGACTATATATGACCTTGCCAAAAGCTCAGGCAACCCTGAGTTAATATCTCTTCTGGATAGGCTTCTGAACACCGAGGTAGATACTAAGGATAAGAGAGATGCAGCGGTAAGGGACATATATGACACCTTAAAGAGCGTGCAAAGTAATGGTGTACTGTATGGCGATGATAGGCGTGCATTAGATAAGCTTATTAAAGAAAAGGTCATATCACATAACGTATCAGAGAAAAGTGTTGACGAGCTTGCTGAGCATATTAAGGATGAAAAAAGAGAGGCAAGCAGGATACAGAATATTAAAGCATTTGAAAATCATATGCATAATAATGGTTGGTCTAAGGATTATGATGCGGTGTGGAAGAATCTTTATGATTATCAGGTGAGTGAACTGGTAAATAATGTTTCTCCTATAGATGGTATTCTGGGAGAACTAATGAAGGTTAAGATAAATCCGGACCTGCCTGCTAAGAGCTCAAATGATTTCCTTCGTGATTTTCTGGATAAATTCAAGGTTGCTGAGTATAAGAAGGCTTATAAAGGCTCTGTTATAAGAGCGATAGATGATGCCATTGAAATAACCAAGGAAAAAGAGGCTGCTGACATTCAGATAATCGAGGTAGCGGCGAAAAAGGTTAGAGATGCCGAGACTAACAAAAAGATGGCGGCTCTTAGAGAAAACTTCAAGCTGGATGGTCAGGAGGGCGCTGGCAAAATAGTAAATCCTGATACAAAGAAGGATAAAATTAAACTGGCTGAGGCCGATGAGACGGTAAAGCTGGCAGAGAAAGTTATAGCTGATAAGATTAAGGCTGAGAAGGCTGCCAAGAAGAAGGCGGATCATGAAAGATATAAGAGCCTGAGAGAAAACTTCACTGAAAAACCGAAAGCACATTCGAAGGATGAGGCAAGTTTAAGCAAGCGTCACACGGTTAGAAAGAATCTTCATGCTATAGATAATAAGACACTGGAAAATATGAAGAAGGAAGCTAAGGAATTTAAGGCTTCCATAAAGAAGGTGGACTTTAACCTGCTTGGTAAGGGCTCTCCGGAATTCAACAAGATTGTAGTTGATATAAATGCGCTAAATGACTATGCACAGCGTAGTCTCAGACCTGATAGAAATGGCAATGTGGATACCAGTGTCCTTGCTACATACTTTGATAAGCAGAAGACATGTATAGATTCCATCAGGAGTTATCTGGAACATAAACAGCAGGAATTTCAGGAGGATCCGACCAGAATAAATGCTTCAAACAGACAGAGTCATGAGCAACCTCGTATACATACTAATATTAGTATACTGGAGAAGATGGAAACCTCATATGCATTTGGTAAGTACGCAATTGAGGCTAATATGCAGGGGCTGATGAAGCCGCGTCTCGAAGAGATGCTGAAGAATGAAGAGACTCTGAGAGATGATAAGGATATCACTGTGGTAAACTATTTGTCATCGCTGAATCGAAGCAAGGAGCTTATCGGCAAGATAAATGGTGACATCTGGACTCCTGGTACTAAAGAAGATGGAACTGCTGAAACATTAACTGAATACGTAAATAGAATGAAAACAGTTACGACTCTTGGAGAGGATGAAGTGGCAATAAATGATAACCAGAAACTGGATGATGCTGGATATAAAAGAGTCAGCAACAAAGAACTGGAAAAAATCATGGTTCGTGATGATGACGCTCTAAAGAATGAGTGGAAAAATGCGAAGATGAAAGAAAACTATGATCCGAAGACCAGAGTATCTGAAGTAAAACAGGAAACACTTCAGATGAGAGAAAATATGCTTTCCGATGGCGAAAAGCTTAAGTACAGTTTAATGGGAAAGAATAAAGCGAAGGATATAGAAGGCCCAAGGGTTAGGATATAATATTCTAGTGATTTGATTCTGATGCCGCAGATATGTTATAATATCTGCGGCTGTTTTAATTGGAGGAAACAGCTTTGGAAAGCTTAAAAAGCTTAGCGCCACAGCGCTCGTATTGCGAAGCAATCGAGCGCAGTAGGAAAATGCGAAGCGTCAGCGCAGCATTTTCCGTAGTAAGCCGCGGTGCCACTTGGGCACCTGGTGCCCTGGTGGGCAGGCGGCGTACACTGTGCTTGAGTGCGCATATAGCAAAGAAATCGAGCCGACGAGGTAAGGAGTTATCGAAACGTTTGTTCTGCGGTGCCCTGGTGGGCAGGAAACATAAGAACATTTCGAAAAAATTCGGCGGATGCTCCTTCGGAAGTAGCACATTCGTTATTTATACCTTTAAAAACTGCGGGTGACTGCAGAACAGAGAGGTATGAAGCGTGCGTAAAACTGAAATCTACAGTATTTACAGCCTATGGAAGAACCATGGGTAATTATGGCGTGCACGAAAGGAGAAAAGATATGTGCGGAATAATTGGTTATACAGGCAGTGAATCTGCCAAGGATATTTTAGTAAATGGATTAAAGCAGCTGGAGTATAGAGGCTATGACAGTGCCGGAATAGCGGTTCTTGATCCTAAGACAGGAATCATCCTCAAGAAAAAAGTAGGTAAGGTAGAAGAACTGGAAAAGGCTGCTGCCGAGGATAGTACCGATGCAACCTGTGGTATCGGTCATACAAGATGGGCAACTCATGGTGGAGTTACCGAAACAAATGCTCATCCACATAGACAGGGTTCTGTTACCATTTGTCATAATGGTATCATTGAAAACTATAAGGAGCTTACAACAGAGTATGGTCTGAAGAATACGCTTAAGTCCGAGACAGATACTGAGGTTGTAGCTGCACTTCTTGATAAGTTCTACGAAGGAAATCCATACAAGACAATTAAAAAGGTAGTAGATCTTCTGGCAGGCTCATTTGCGCTCTGCATTCTTTTTGATGACCAGCCTGGTAAGATATTTGCTATCAGAAATGTCAGTCCAATGGTTGCTGCCTCCTTTGATAACGAAGGAAATAAAGGCTCTATCATTGCATCTGACCTGACAGCAGTTATTAATTTCAGTAAGAAATATTTCGTAGTTCCTGAGTATCATATCCTGACTCTTTCAGAGGATGGAATAGCTGTTCAGGATTTAAAGGGGCGTGCTGTTGAGCCTGAAATCCTTGAAGTTAACTGGGATATTACATCAGCTCAGAAGGGTGGATATCCACACTACATGCTGAAGGAGATAAATGAACAGCCAGAGGCTATAGAGAGAACAGTCGCACCTAGAGTACAGGATGGACTTCCATTCCTGGCAGATGACGGTATCGACGACGAAGTACTAAAGAACCTTAAGGATATAGTTATCGTAGCCTGCGGTACAGCTATGCACGCAGGAATGGTGGGCAAGTCTCTTATAGAGTCAAAGCTCAGAATACCTGTTACAGTAGAAATAGCATCAGAATTCAGATATAAGGATCCTATCATTGATAGCTCCACATTAACTATCGTAGTATCACAGTCCGGTGAAACCATCGATACTCTGGAAGCTCTTAGACTGGCAAAACAGAAGGGCAGTAAAGTTCTATCCGTAGTAAATGTAAAGGGTTCTACAATAGCCCGTGAAAGCGACTACGTACTCTACACCCATGCAGGTCCGGAGATAGCAGTTGCCAGCACCAAGGCATATACAGTTCAGATAGCAGCTATGTATATATTGGCTGCAAGAATCGGACTTGTAAAAGGAATTATGTCAGAAGAGAATGCTCGTGAATTCATGACTAAGCTCCTGGGCGTTGGCGAAATAATGCAGAAGACCATAGAGTCATCAAATGACATTCGCAGAATAGCTAATCATATCAAGACAGCACCTGATGTATTCTACATCGGACGTGGAATCGACTACACCCTCAGCCTTGAGGCATCTCTTAAGCTGAAGGAGATATCATACATTCACTCTGAGGCATACGCTGCCGGCGAGCTGAAGCACGGAACCATTGCACTTATAGCAGAGCAGGTTCCTGTAATCGCCATCGCAACAGAAGAACATGTATATGCTAAGGTTATATCAAATGTTCGTGAGGTTAAGTCCAGAGGAGCATACGTAATCCTCATCAGTCAGGAAGGTAAGCATGAAAATGCAGAGGTTTGTGACAAGCAGATATTTATACCACAGGTTGACAGCACCTTCGGAGTGTTTGCAACAGCAGTTATCCTCCAGCTCATAGCCTACTACACATCTGATGCCAAAGGCCTCGATGTTGACAAGCCACGTAACCTTGCAAAATCAGTTACAGTAGAGTAAAAAAACAAGTGCATAATAGGTAGCGTTATGTTATACTTGAGGCTAGAATTTTTGAAGTTCTGAAAGGGGTAACAGTGATGGAATTAGATATCAAAACAGTGTCCTTTGGTGGATATGACAAGAAAGCAACAGAGACTTATATACTCGAGCAGCAGAAGCATTACGAGGATGAAATAACTAAGCTTAAGGATGACGCCAGCAAGCTTAGCGAAGCTGTAAAGGGTCTGCAGCAGATGCGCGAAGCAAATATGTCAGAGTCTAAGAGTACCATAGATAACCTGAAGACTGTTAATGAACAGCTGGAGAGCGAGGTTCAGCAGCTCAAGGTTGATCTCGAAGGATATAAGAAGAGGGAGATAGAATCAGCATCTAGATATGAATCTATATCCAGAACACTCCTATCAGCCAGAGAATCAGCAGATGCACTTACTCAGAAGACAACAGCTGAATGTGAAGCTAAAACAGCAGAGACTACAGCACAGTGCAAGGCAATGATTGAAGAAACAAATGCTCGTTGTGAACAGCTGAAGGCTGCTACAGAGTCAGAGTGTGACAGACTCCTGTCACAGACACAGAGTAGCTGTCAGGAGAAGCAGGAAACAACCTATGCTGAGTGTGAGAATCTGAAGAGAACAACTAAGGAAGAGACAGATAGAATGAATGCTGAGACACAGCAGAAGTGTGAGAATCTCAAGGCTCAGACAGAGGCAGCATGTGAAAGACTTAAGGAAGATACTATTGCTGAATGCGAGAAGAATAAAGCTGAGGCAAGAGAAGAAATTCGTCAGAATAGAACAGTTGTTAAGAGAGAGTTCGATTCCATCGGCGGATTCATGGCACAGCTTCAGGCAGCACTTGCTGATGTAAATTCAGCTGTAAATGAGACAAAGAGAATCACAGATAGTGCTTTCTCAGATCTGGATAACTCAAAAGCAGAATAAAAGTGTCTTAAAGAAACAAAACAATTAATGATCGGGTAGCTTTTTATATGCTACCCGATTGTGTATGTATACGTTTAAGAGGGGGATGTAGCATGAAGGAATTCGAGTACGTGCAAGCAGCGCTTGAAACCGCTGGACTGGTAGTTGTTGTTAGTTCAATCTCTAAGTCCGCCTCTTTGAATCGTAGAAAGCTGGAATACATTTCCCCAAATGCAGAGATATTAGGGATAAATGCCGAAGCACTGAAACAGGGCTATAGGCTGATTGATGATTATGTTCATCCTAATGACAGAGATAAGTTCAATGAAGCTGTTACCATGTCTCTATCCCAGGATGAGAATTTTTCTTATGAGGTAAGAAATATCGGGGATGATGGATATGTTAGAAATGTAAATGTTGATATCATTCACCTTCCGGATAGAGATGGAAATAAGCTCCTTGAGTTCATTATTAGGGAGATTCCAAAGACTTCGCAGGTGTCGGAGGTAAGGAGTGTTCAGGAACCAAGGATTGACGGCATGAAGAAGATAAATGCCGAGTTTTTTAGAGAACAACATATAGATGATATAGTTAACAGCTTTGCTTCTGTATGTGAGCTATATAGTGTTGTTCTGGATATAAATGGAAAGAAACTTGTCGAACCAACCGGACCGGCTACATACTTGGGTGAGTTCCATGAAATGGTATTTAATCCAAAACACCGTAAGCTATACGATGATATAGTCAATTGTATAGCAGATTCCGGACAGGCTATGTACTCGGAGATAGATGATGGGAATCCTGACAGCAGACTTGCTGCGGCTCCGATTTTTATAGATGGCAAATTCTATGCGACCTGGGTGCTCTATGCGCATACAAAGGGACAGAACCAGAAGCTGTTTAAGGCATTTGAGCATTTCTCAAAAAATGCTGAGATACTTTCAGATACTATTACAAGGCTCTATGTTGGGTCGGTTGCATCCGGCGAGGAGGAGAACATCAAGTATGAGCTTGATTTCGAGAGAAATGCCAAGGAGATTATGGGTAAGGTTCTTAAGGTTGTTGCGGCTGGAGACAGGACAAATATCCTGGAACTCTATGAGAATGTTGGTAAGCTTCTCGATGTTGATTATATAGTTTACTACGCTGTGGATAGACAGCGCGTGGGTCATATGAATCTCGTTGATTACTGGTCAAGAACTGGTAAGAGTAAAGAGGCTGAAGATGTTTTCGGTTGGGAAAACGACCACTATGACGTTGAGCTTCAGAATAAGATAAAGACTGAGGGTCTTGTGATAGATAAGAAGAATATGACCAACCAGATGAGGGTTGAGATATTCAAGGGAAATGCCAGAGCAGTTATGGTATTTCCAATTAATTATGATGACACTTACATAGGAAGACTCATTTTCATAGAGAACTCTAGGGAGCGAATCTGGAGCAAACGTGAGGTTTCCTTTGCTAGAGATATAGCAGCGATGATTTCTACGGATATAGCTATCCGTAAGAGAATTCATAAGAGTCGCCGCGGAAGCAAGGTGATTCTTGATATATTTGATACATTACCTGTGTATCTGTTCGTTAGAAATGTTGAGACCGGCAAGGTTATATATGCAAATCCTATGCTCAAGGAGAAGATGGGCTTTGACATAACAGGTCAGGACAGCTTCGCAATGATACCTAATGTTCAGGAAGAATATGAAGGCATGAATGAAGCTATGAATGATGCCATTTATAATGGTAGCGAGAAGTATAAGAGATATATCGACAAGCTCGATGGAATATATGACGTGACAGAATATTTCATGACATGGAATGATGGAAGTAAGGTATCAGTCCTTGTTATGACACCGGAAGAGTAATTTAAGGAGAGTAATATAATGGCAAATCTAGATATTGGTATCGATCTTGGTACATCTAATATCCTTGTATATGTGAGAGGTAGAGGCGTGGTTCTGAAGGAGCCTACAGTTATTGCTTATGATAAGGATTCAGAGAAGATAGTTGAGATAGGTGAAGAGGCTAGACTCATGCTGGGAAGAACTCCTGGAAACCTTATAGCTATCAGACCTCTGAAGCATGGAGTTATCTCAGACTATACAAAGGCTGAGGAGATGATTAAATATTTCATCAAGAAGGCTATTGGACGTAACTTCTTCGGACGTAGACCACGTATATCTATATGCGTTCCTTCTGGCGCTACTGAGGTTGAGAAGAGAGCCGTTGAGACTGCTACTTATAATGCGGGAGCAAGATACGTTAATATCGTAGAGGAGCCAATAGCGGCAGCTATAGGTGCTGGTATCGATATAGTTCGCCCTGTTGGAAATATGATAGTGGATATCGGGGGAGGTACTACTGATATAGCGGTTATTTCCATGGGTGGTGCAGTTGTTACCTCATCTATCAAGACTGCAGGTGATGATTTCGATGATGCCATTATTAAGTATATAAGAAAGAGACACAACCTTCTGATAGGCGAGAGAAGTGCCGAGGAGGTTAAGATAAATATCGGAACTAGCTATAAGAGACCAGAGAACATTTCCATGGATGTAAGAGGACGTAATCTGGTTACTGGTCTTCCTAAGACTGTTACTATTACCTCTGATGAAACAGAGGAAGCTCTGAGAGAACCGACAGGACAGATTGTTGAAGCTATTCATGCAGTTCTCGAGAAGACTCCACCAGAGCTTGCGGCGGATATCGCTGATCGTGGAATAGTTCTGACAGGTGGTGGAGCGCTGCTTCATGGACTTGAACAGTTGGTTGAGGAAAAGACAGGAATAACTACTGTAACTGCTGAGGATCCTATGTCAGTCGTAGCCGTAGGAACAGGTAAGTATATCGACTATCTGGCTGAACAGGATATGTAATGGACTAAAGAACAGGTATAAGATGATACTTGAAGGATATGTCAGTAAAATAATCTACCAAAATGAAGATAATAGTTATACAGTATTTGTAGTTGAAACTGCAGAAGGGGACGAGGTCATGGTTGGCCAGGTTCCGGGAGTAGCAGAGGGAATGTTTATTCAGGCAGAGGGTGACTATGTACATCATCCTCAGTACGATCTGCAGTTCAAGATTACAACAAGCGAGCTCAGTATGCCTAGTGATACAGAAGGCATACTGAGATTTTTAAGTTCGGGGATAATTAAGGGCGTCGGAGAGGTTCTGGCCAAGAGAATCGTCAAAAAGTTTGGCGACGATACTCTTCGTATAATGGAGGAGGAACCGGAGAGGCTGGCTGAGGTAAATGGTATATCAGAGAAGACAGCCATGAAAATAGCGGTTTGTTATAACGATAACAGGACTTATAGAAATGTAATCATATTCCTCTCTCAGTATGGTATTAGTGTTAATCAGGCGCTGAAGATATACCATGAATTTGGAGATGGAATCTATGACACCATTAGGAAGAATCCTTATGAGATAGCAGGCAAGGTTCCGGGAATAGGTTTTAAGATAGTTGATAGAATGGCTATGCAGACGGGTATAGCTGTGGATTCCGAATATAGAGTTGAGGCGGCGGTTATATTCAGCCTGAATCACTCTATGCTTGAAGGACACCTGTATCTTCCTGAATCTGTACTTGCAACCAATATATACGGACTATTGGATTCGGAAATGTCATTTGGAGATTTTTCTGAGAGGCTGAGTGGAATACTTTCCAAGATGGAGCTGGATAAGAAGGTTATCATTAAGGAAAAGGATGAGAACAGAATCATATACATCCGATGGAACTACTTTATGGAGCTGGATAGTGCGAGACGCCTTCTGAATCTCAAGTTTGAGAGCGAGATAGATAGTGATGAGGTTAATGAGGCCATATCCAGCATCGAGAAGGAAATGAGTATAAGTCTTGCTGAAGAACAGAAAACGGCTGTATTTAATGCAGTTAAGTCTGGTGTATCTATCATAACAGGTGGTCCGGGAACTGGAAAAACCACGATTATAAATGCTATTATCAGATATTTTGAATATAGAGCGGACAAGGTTATGCTGGCAGCGCCAACAGGAAGAGCTGCAAAGAGAATAACTGAATCCACAGGCTATAAAGCGAAGACGATTCATAGACTTCTGGAGTTTTCAGGCGAGCCAACAGAGGATGGCTCGAGAATGGGGCTTAGGTTCCAGAAAAACAGTGACAATCCGTTAGATGCAGATGCAATAATCATAGATGAAGCCTCTATGCTGGATTCCAGTTTATTCCATTCACTTCTGAAAGCGATAGTTGCGGGAACAAGACTGATACTTGTGGGAGATACTGATCAGCTGCCATCAGTAGGAGCGGGAAATGTACTTCATGACATTATAGATAGCGAATGCTTCCCTATTACAACGCTCGACCAGAATTTCCGTCAGTCCGGGGACAGCAGCATCATTGCAAATGCTCACAAGATTAAGAAGGGCGTGCATTTGGAGATAAGTAATGACTCCAAAGATTTCTTCTTCATGCAGATGATGAACACCCGCGATATAGCTAAGGAATGTACAGTGCTGGTAAACCACGATCTTCCTAAGTTTTTAAATGTATCTCCTCTGGACGTGGAGGTGCTTACGCCAACCAGACAGTATGAGCTGGGCGTTGAAGGGCTGAATAAGGTACTTCAGAAGGTGATTAATCCCGCTTCTTCGAGAAAGAAGGAGAAGGAAAAGGGAAGTGTTATCTTCCGTGAAGGGGATAAGGTTATGCAGGTGCGTAACAATTACAAGCTTGAGTGGAAGGTCTTCAGCGGAAGTACCCGCAGTGGTATTCTTGATCAGGGCGTTGGTGTTTTCAATGGTGATATGGGTATCATTTCCCAGATAAATGACTTCGATGAGAGAGTAATAGTTACCTTTGATGATGGCAGGGTTGCTGAGTATGAATACTCGCAGCTGGACGAGCTGGAGCATGCCTTTGCAATCACTATTCATAAGTCACAGGGCTCGGAGTATCCTGCGGTTGTTATTCCGCTTCTAGGTGTTCCGGCTAAAATGATGAATAGGAATCTGCTGTATACAGCGGTTACAAGAGCAAAGAATCTCGTTGTAATAATCGGTGATAGTAGAATAGTTAACAAGATGATAGATAATGTATTCGAACAGGAAAGATATACATCTTTTAAGGATAGAATTCGGGAGCTTGCGTGCGACGACGAGCAGGAAGAATACATGAGTCTTTTTGATGAGGATATAGAATTTGAGGGAGTTCGGGACGAAGATGATTGATGCCCTCTTTCCACCGCGTTGCGCTATATGCGATGAGGTGGTAGAGGTTGGCGAGACTATCTGTGAAAATTGCAAAAATGGTTTGCCATATCTCAGTCAGCCATTCTGTTTAAAATGCGGAAAAGAGGTTGAACTGGAGGAGCAGGAGTATTGTAAGGACTGTAGAACGCGGGAGAGGACATTTGTAAGAGGCTACCCGGTTTTCTCCTATATACCTCCGATTGTTGATTCTTTGATGGCATACAAGTATAATGGTCGACAGGAATATGCTATATTTTACAGCGACGAAATAATTAAAAGATTCGGAAATGAGTTTAAGACACTCGCCATTGATGCGGTGATTCCTGTTCCTATACATAATAAGAAATATACAACCAGAGGATATAATCAGGCTGAGCTTATTGCAACACCAATTGCCCATTGGTTAGGCATTCCGGTTATTACGGATCTTTTGTCCAGAGATATAGACACCCTTCCGCAGAAGGAACTGAGCAGGGGTGAACGTGAGAAAAATATGAAGGGGTCATTTGGCATAAATGAAGAAGCCCTAAAGGATATAATATCCGAAGGTGGCAGGTTGCGTACTGTACTTCTTGTTGATGATATATATACGACAGGAGCGACTATTCAGGCATGTACGGAACTGCTTCTGGGGAGCGGCAGTGAGAGAGTTTATTATACGTCCGTTGCAATTGGCAAGGGCGTAAGTTAGAGATATTAGGAGGAATTATGAGTAAGATTCAACTAGCATTAATATTTGGAGGACAATCCAGTGAGCATGACGTGTCCTGCGTATCTGCAACGACAGTTGCCGGGGCGCTGAATAGAGATAAATACGATATAACTTATATCGGTATTACTAAGGCTGGTCATTGGATACTTGTTGAGAATCCAGATACTATAAGCAATCTGGAATGGGAGAAGAATATAAACATTGACACCCCAAGAGCTATTCTGTCTCCTGATACTGATCATAAGCTTATTGTCAGAAGAGGTGAGAGCTTCGAGGTAAGAGAGCTGGATGTGGCATTTCCGGTGCTTCACGGTCTGTTTGGTGAGGACGGAACGATTCAGGGTCTCTTTGAGATGGCTCATATTCCATATGTTGGATGTGGACATTTGTCATCAGCTATAACTATGGATAAGTTTTTTACAAAGGTTATTGCCGACAGCATTGGAGTTGTTCAGGCAAAGTATGTTGGTGTTAGAGACTTCGAGACGGAGGATGATAAGATAGATGCTACAGTTGCCAGAATAGAGGCTGAGAGAGAATATCCTATGTTTGTTAAGCCTTCCTGTGCTGGTTCATCTATGGGTATAACAAAGGCTCATAATAGAGAAGAGCTTGTAGCAGGTCTTAAGCTTGCGGCTCAGCATGACAGCAAGATACTTGTTGAGGAAACCATAAGTGGACGTGAGATTGAGTGCGCTGTTTTCGGTTATGGAGATACGGCATTTGCAACCGGAGTTGGAGAGATACTTGCTGCAGCGGAGTTCTATGATTTCGATGCGAAGTACAACAATGCTGATTCTCAGACAGTTCTTGATCCTGATATTCCACAGGATAAGGTTGAGGAAATAAGAAAGACAGCAGTAGCCATCTATAGAGCGTGTGACTGCTTCGGATTATCACGTGTTGACTTCTTCCTTGAGAAGGATACAAATAGAGTTATATTTAATGAGATAAATGCTATACCGGGACATACTTCCATCAGCATGTATCCAATGCTTATGGCAAATGCTGGACATAGTATGACTGAATATGTGGAAGAGCTTATAGAAATGTCATTTAAGAGACATGGCTTTTATACTTCTGAAGCAAAATAACAATAGCTGATACCATGATTGTGAGTGAAATAGTTCCTACCAGTATCGCATTTTGAATGCTGAAGAATACATTTTCAGGAATCAGATATAGACTTCCGTTGATAGCAGCGTGAAGTAGTATGGAAGATATAAGGGACTTCGTTCTAACTGCAAGAGTTCCTAACAGAATACCAAATATAAATGCATATACGGCTTGGATAATATTTCCGTGATATAGACCAAACAGAGCTGCCTGAATCAGAACTGATAGAAGGGCGGCTCTTTTTCTATTGGCGAAGCCTTTTAACAGAAACTCCAGGGTGACACCGCGAAATATAAACTCTTCTGCGATAGGACCCAGAGTGAAGGTTGTGATGATAAAAAGAGTGGAGTGACTTCCGGAAAAGGTCTCCATCATATGTTTGTAGGAAGCAAATGAAGTAGGAAATGCAGTTCCCAGAGTGTATAGAACCGCGTCTGTTCCGAGCTGGATAGCAAGTCCTGCCAGCAGGAAAAGAATGATATTTGTTGGTTTGATAACGAAATGGAAGGACTGGCTTACGCTGTCCTTTCTGTCCGATGCATCGTCAGAATAATAAACGGTCTTATAGAATATAAAACCGAAGATTACTATTATGAAGAGATAACGGACAACATTAAAAATACCCTGATTGACCAGAGCACTTTCTGCTTCCAGAACATTAACGCCGCCTGTCATAACAGTTATGGCGAAGGCGGCGAAATACGATATTACATTTAAAATAGTTGCAATCAGAACTGATGCAAATGCAAATATAATATATTTTAGTTTCATAATTTATACAGTGATTTTCTTCTCACGTTCTCTCTTCTTCTTTTCAGCGGCTTTCTGTTTCTTAGCTTCTTCCTTTGACTTCTTGGTAGCTATTTCATAGTCGAGCTGCTTCTGGTAGCTTGCCTGCTTGCTCATAAGTCTTTCACGTAGAGACTTCTTACGCTTCTTGCCACTGGCTGCTTCAGCTTCCTGCATCTTCTTGGTTTTCTTGTGAAGTGTCTTAACGCTGGTAATATAGATTCCACTGAGCATAACCTTTACTTCACCGTGCTGTGGTACGTCATCATAGATTCCCTCATCACAGATGAGTGTCATTATCTGTGGACCAACCTTAGCCTTTACTACAGGGATCTTAGCTCTCTGATAACGCTTTGGAGCCTGGTCCATTACCATCTTAGGGAGCTTTGCATCCCTCATAGGCATTATCTTCTTATCGATAATGAAAAGTGTGGCTGGCTGAGATGCTGCATCAATCTGCTCTCTCTGAGCCATTTGCTTTTCCTGCAGTTTATTTCCGAAAAAGTATAATGCAACCAGTATGGCAATCATTACCACTAGCACTATTATACTTATTATTACGGCCTTGCTTAATAGTATCATAATTTCCTCCTTGGTTTATCTATTTGTGAGTGTCCAGCATTGCCTGAATACGAGTAGGAATTTCGTCATAGGCATCGCGTCTTTCCTTCTTATCCAGCTCGTGAGGATAGAAAGGTTTGCTGAACTCAACAATTACATGTCTTTTTCTAAGGGCAAGAGGCTTGTTGTTCTCCAATATATCGTCGCAACCGGTAAATGCAACAAGAACCATAGCGCTCTCTGATTCTTCAGCCATTCTGTAGCCACCCTTTTTGAAAGGATGCAGTTTTCCGTCGTGGCTTCTTGTTCCTTCAGGGAAGAGACCGAGTGATAGCCCCTTCTTCATATATTCAGTACCTTGCTTGATAGTTTCAAGACCTGCTCTGACATTTTTTCTATCCAGAAACAGACTTCCAAGATCGGCAACCCACCAATTAAAGAGTGGTACACGCTTAAATTCCTTCTTGGCAATAAAACCGATAGGTCTATCTACGATAGTCTGAAGAATAATGACATCGAAGAAGCTTGTATGATTACCTACGAACAGGATTCCCTGATCTGCAGGAACCTCGCTTAGATTTTCAACTCCGCGTAGCTCTATGTCTGAACCGGATATGTTGATCAGCCCTTTGAAGAATCCACGGATGAATTTCCAGCTTTTGGTCCAGCCTTTATATGGGTTTTTCTTAATGCTGAGCCATAGTACCAGATGGGCTGGTAGGCATAGTATAACAGCCAGAACGGCGTAAAGGCCTGCGATGACTAATTTGATCATATTATAATCTCCTATAATAGCACTCCTGTTAACGACCGAACATCTTTGCTGTTTCGTATAACCTGTTTGAGAGGTGTTCGGTAAGTGCTTCCTGCTTATATCTCCAGGACCAGTTTCCTTCTCCTACACCAGGAGTGTTGAATCTGGCCCAGGAATCAAGTTCCAGTATATCCTGCATTGGAACGATTGCCATAGTGGCAACAGAACCAAAGCAAGCTCTTATCATTACCCAGCATATATCGCTGGCATCAGTGCTGAAGTATCTTCTCAGCTTATCTCTGGATTGCTCGAAGCAGTTCTTGTACCAGCCGAGAGTAGTATCATTATCATGAGTACCAGTATAACATACACAGTTTCTTACATGATTATGAGGAAGGAAGTTATTCTCATTTGGATTCTCAAATGCGAACTGAAGTATCTTCATTCCAGGGAAACCGAATTTGTCTCTAAGTGCAACAACTGAATGGTCTATCTCTCCCAGGTCCTCTGCGATAATAGGCATATGGTAACCAAGTGTAGATTCCAGCATGGTGAAGAAGTTTTCTCCAGGTGCCTTCATCCATTTACCATTTACTGCTGTAGGCTCGCCATAAGGAACTGCCCAATATTTATCAAAACCTCTGAAGTGGTCTATTCTGAGATAGTCAGTCAGCTGTAGCTGATGCTTGATACGAGCGAACCACCATTCATATCCTGTCTTCTTGTGCTCTGACCATTTGTAGAGTGGGTTACCCCATAGCTGACCAGTAGCTGAGAAATAATCTGGTGGCACTCCGGCAACAACTGTTGGATATCCCTTTGTGTCGAGGCTAAAGAGCTTCTTGTTAACCCAGACATCAACGCTGTCCCATGCAACGAAGATAGGAATATCACCAACTATTTTAATACCCTTATCATTTGCGTATTTTTTAAGCTTCATCCACTCATAGTCGAAGAGGAACTGAAGGAATTCGTAGTATCCGATTTCTGTCTCCAGCTTCTTTTCCCATTTAGCTCTCTGTGCTGCGGTAGGATTCTTTAGGTCGTCCTCCCACATATACCATGGAGCTCCCTTGTGGTAATCCTTACCGGCCATGAAGAGAGCATAGTCTCTAAGCCAGGTGCTATTTTTCTTGAAGCTTTCATATTGTTCCATGAGCTCGTTGTTTGTTGAGAGCCCGTCATGGATATTTTCATCAAGAAATCTTTCATAAGCCTTCTTGAAGAGTCCGGTTTTGAATTCGATTACATCACCATAGCAAATGTCCTCTGGGTTCCACTGAGGCATTGCTGCAAAGTCATCATCATTTAAGAGGTTCAGCTCCCTCAGATGATCGACACTTATGATAAGTGGCTGGCCTGCGAAGGAAGAGAAAGGCTGATAAGGTGAATCCCCGAAACCTGTGTGTCCCAGTGGAAGAACCTGCCACAGCTTCATTCCTGACTGTGCCATAAAGTCTATAAATTGATATGCCTCTTTTCCGAGATCGCCGATTCCATATGGTCCAGGAAATGAAGTTGGATGTACGAGTATTCCGGCAAGTCTCTCCGGTCCCATATCCACCCCGGCGGTAATATCAATAGTCATGCTTGTGTTTTCCATAAAGTAAAAATCCTCCAGTAATAAGTTTTATCCCCCAATAAAACCTTAACCCATAGAGTCTTAGAAATTATATGCCTTTTCGAAAAGTGGTATGGCCTTCTCAATCATTTCAGTAGGTACACAGTAGGAGATACGGAAATGTCCGGGACACTGGAAGCTGTCTCCAGGTACTGTTATAAGTCCCAGTTCACGAGCTGCCTTCCAGCACCACTCATTTGCATCGCCACTTTCTGATGGTACGCGAGGCATCATATAGAAGGTACCCATAGGCTTAACTACCTTGTAACCGATTTCTGTCAGTGCATTATACAGCAGATTAGCATTTTTTTCGTAAATGCTTAAATCGCTGGTCTCGTCGAGTACTCTTTCGATTGCCAGCTGCATGAGAGCGGTAGGACAGTTGTGACCTGTGAATCTGGATATTTGACCAGCCATAGGAACGATATAGTCCGCATCCTTAGCCGCAGGGTTTACAGCCATATATCCGATACGCTCTCCAGGAAGTGATAATGACTTGCTGAAGGAGTAGCAGCAGATAGAGTTATCATAGAACTTTGAAGGGAATGGTGAATCAACACCCTCAAATACAATCTCTCTGTAAGGCTCATCTGTGATGAGGAATATTTCGTGTCCGTATTCATTTTGCTTTGTATTAAGTATCTCTGCAAGCTTCTCGATGGTTGCAGTTGTATATACGATTCCGGATGGATTATTAGGTGAATTGATAAGAACTGCGGCTACATTTTCATCCAGCATCTCCGCGAACTTCTCGAAGTTAATCTGGAATGTATCGTAGTCGGCAGGCACAACCTTAAGCTCTGCTCCAGAGCCAGTTACATATGGAATGTACTCTGGGAAGAAAGGCGCAAATGTAAGGATAGTATCGCCCTCGCCGGCAACACATCTGATTGCGTGAGCAAGTGCTCCTGCAGCTCCCGAAGTTGGGAAAATGTGAGAAGCAGTGTAGTTCATACCGAAACGTCTGTTAAGGGAATCGGCAATAGCCTTCTTTGTTGAATCCTGTCCCAGAGTTGGGCTGTAGCCATGAATCTTAACAGGATCGCCATTTTCTGTAATATCTATTATCGCATCTGTAAAGCTCTGTGTTGTTGGAACTGAAGGGTTACCGATAGAAAAGTTGAATACACTTTCTGGTCCCATTTCAGCTGCGCGAGCTCTTGCAAAGTCGAAAAACTGACGTATTACGGATTCTTTTCCGGTCATTTCTTTGTAGAATTTTGATATCATAAAATGCCTCCATTTCCTTATGAAGTGAATACTTTATATGTGGCAGAAAATATGGTATAGTACATCAGTGTATTTATTCCTGATGGAGCATTATTTTCAGCCGAGTACACGAAATAATATTATAGCTGATTTGGCTTGATAATACAAGGTAAAGATAGGATAGAAGACGGTGTAAATTATGATATTTGACACACATGCACATTATGATGATAATCAGTTCGATATCGATAGAGATTATCTTCTGGATAAAGGGCTGAAGGAGAAGGGGATAGTCAGAGTTACAAACATTGGCTGCGATATTCCCACTTCACGCATGACAGACGAGTTAACAAAGAAATATGACTACATATATGGAGCGGTTGGCGTTATACCTCACCACGTGGGAGATATGACAGATTCAGATCTGGAGGAACTGAAGTCTATAGCGACTACAAATGAGAAAATAGTAGCAATTGGGGAGATAGGGCTGGATTATCATTATGATGAGCCTTCCAGGGAATTGCAGTTTAAATGGTTTAAGGCTCAGATGGAGCTGGCTCGTGAGCTGGGACTTCCACTTGTTATTCATAGTCGCGATGCGGCTCAGGACACAGTTAATCTGATGAAGGAGGCTCATGCAGAGGAAATAGGCGGAGTTATTCATTGCTACTCGTATTCAGAGGAGCTTTCAAGAGAGTTTATTAAGATGGGATTCTTCTTTGGCATAGGCGGTGTAGTGACATTTAAGAATTCAAAAAAACTGAAGAGGGCGGTGCAGTCTATACCACTTGAAAATATAGTTCTGGAAACGGATTGCCCATATCTCGCACCTTCTCCTCACAGAGGCGAGAGAAATGACTCATCATACCTGCCGCTGGTTGTAGAAGAGATAGCAAGACTTAAAGAGGTAGAAGCGGAAAAGGTGGCTGAGGTGACGTATCAAAATGCTCTCAGACTGTACAGAATATAAAACAGCGTTCTGAAGAAAATATAACAGGAAAATATAATGGAAAAAAAAATGCTCAGTAACCCACAGGAAACCATAAGGGTTATAAAGGAAAATAATTTCACATTTCGAAAGAACTACGGACAGAACTTCCTCATTGATTCCCACGTTATCGAGAAGATAATTGATGCGGCAGAAATAGATAGGAGCTCGGAGGTTTTAGAAATAGGCCCGGGAATTGGAACACTTACGCAGTATCTGGCAGAAAATGCTGGAGCGGTCAAGGCGGTTGAGATAGATGACAAGTTGATTCCCATACTTGAGAAAACACTCGCTGAATATGATAATGTTGAAGTGATTCACGGCGATATACTTAAGCAGGATATAGGCGCGATGTTCGGAGGTAGGCCATTTAAAATAGTGGCTAATCTTCCATATTACATTACAACACCGATAATAATGGGACTGCTTGAATCTCACGTGCCGGCTGAATCAATTACGGTAATGATTCAGAAGGAAGTGGCAGACAGGATGAAGGCGGCGCCGGGAAGCAAGGATTATGGAGCTCTGTCACTTGCAGTTCAGTACTATGCAGAACCGTATCTTGCGGCAAATGTACCACCAAATTGTTTCATGCCACGTCCAAATGTTGGGTCGGCGGTAATCAGACTAAAGAGGCTTGAAACTCCTTCCGTGGAAGTGAAGGATGAGCAGAAAATGTTTAAACTGATCAGAGCGGCATTTAATCAGAGACGTAAGACGCTTGCCAATGCGATTAAGAATTTCGAGGGTTTATCATTTAGCAGAGAAGAGGTTGAAGAAGCGCTTACTAGTATCGGACTGGATGTAAGAGTTAGAGGTGAGGCGCTTAGTCTGGAAGAGTTCGCAAGGCTTAGTGATAGCTTGTAAAAAGTAAGGATGGGGTTATGGAAAAGAATATAGATAATGTTATGGAGGATGATGCAATCCTTGAAGAACAGCTAAAATTCATGAGCCAGGCATATGAACTGGCTAAGAAGGCAGCTTCAAAGGGCGATGTTCCGATTGGTTGCGTGATAGTGCGTAACGGTAAGGTAATTGCTAAGGGATATAATCGCCGGAATAAGGATAAGCAGGTTCTGGCTCATGCGGAAATAATGGCGATAAAGAAGGCGTCGAAGGTTGTGGGAGACTGGAGACTTGAGGACTGCACTATGTACGTTACTCTCGAACCCTGTCAAATGTGTGCAGGTGCCATTGTTCAGGCAAGGCTTCCCGAGGTTGTGATAGGATGTATGAATCCGAAGGCAGGATGCGCAGGCTCGGTCATTAACCTTTTGGATATGGCGGGTTTCAATCATAGAGTCAAGGTGGTTAAAGGCATAATGGAGAGGGAGTGCTCAGAACTTCTTAAGAGATTTTTCCGCGAACTTCGGAATACTTGACGAATTTTTTTGTATTATGTATACTCTAAGAGTTATAAAATTTCCGTGCAGCCGGGGAGTTAGCGGTGCCCTGTACCTGCAATCCGCTATAGCAGGGGTGATGACTGGCCTCGAACTGATCTTTGCGGGGCTGCCCTTAGTAAGTGATGTTGATATCCAGGTCTTACGCGACAGGAATCTGCGAACCGTGTCAGGTTGGGAACAAAGCAGCACTAAGTAGAACCTCTCTGTGCGCCGTGAGGCAGCCTGGATTGAGTTAACTGCTAAGGTAACGCTCGTTGAGGCTTTGCAAAGCTGGTCGCACGGTTTTAAAAAAAAGTAGCATTATCCTATGGAAAGTGTTATTATAATATAGTGTTTTGGGACTATGGATTTATAGTTTTTTTTACTAAAATGTTAGGGGTTAAAAGAGTATGGATTACTCAGAAGTAATAGAGTTTGTGAAGAAGACCACTTCTGAAAATGTCAGATCTGATCAGTATCCTTTCAGAAATACTTATGACCATACCATGAGGGTTTATAGGTGGGCTATCAGACTTCAGGCTAAGCTAGGGGGCGATCTTGATGTGATTGTTCTTGCTGCTTTGCTTCATGATATTGGATGGGAGAAGGATAGACCAGTCGGCGAGGTTAGCGCTGAGGTTGCAGTAGAATATCTTGATAGCATAGACGTGAGTCCTGAACTCATAGTTAAGGTAGGAGAGATTATTCTTGCCTGCGATGAAATGGATACAGATAAGGACTTGTCCTTAGAATGTCAGATAGTTATGGATTCGATTCTTCTGGATGAGGTTGGAGCAGTTGAAATCATGCGTGATTGTATGGTGGCTGCTGACGATGATGAAGCCAGCTATAAGCGTGCTTATTATCGCATCAAGGAGAACTATAGACAGAATAAACCGCTTATCAGATGTTGCAAGACTGAAACTGCAAGAACTGAGTATAACAAGAGAATGCAACTCATTGAGAGTTATATATATCAGCTTGAAAGAGAAATCTTTTAGAGTCATAAAAAATGTATTTAAATTAAAGGAGATATAAAATTATGGCTAACAAAATTGGTAGAATTATTATTGGTATTGTAATAGTGGCTGCACTTGCGTTTGTAATTTATACGGTTCTTCCGGGACAATATAAGAATCCGCTTAAGGCTACATTGCAGAGTAAAACGAATAGTAATTATGAAGATGTTGTAGGAAAAGTTAAGGGTTCTCTTGTATACAAGAATAAAGACTTTACATACGAAGATATGATGATATCTGCTACAGCAAATCCTGCATGGACAATGGAAGAGATTTCTGTAGATGATAATGGAAATGGTGCTTATGACGTTTATGCAGATGGATATAAGACGACAGTTTCTTTTGAAAACGAAAATAATAGTGATGGAATGGTTACACATACAAATGCTCACGTTAGACTTACCTTCCATGTTACAAAAGACGGTAGTGATGTTAAAATAGGTGATCAGGTAATAGAGCCTGATATGCAGATCGCACCTGAACAGATTGATGTTGCAACATCAACTTATAAGAAGTCAGATTCATCAACATATTTCCAGAAGTCGCTTGATGCTCTTTGCGGAAAGTAAATTATTTTGAGTCTAATTTGCAATTTATAGAATATATGACTAAAAAAACAGCTTCCAACCGGAAGCTGTTTTTACTTTTATCATTTTCTTTATATAAGCTTTATACAAGTGAATCGATTATACTTGTAATACTCTCAATAGAATCACTTAGTTCGCTCTTGTTCATTCTTTCGATATATTTGTCCCTTCTATCGAAGACTTCTGTTATAGCCCTAAGAAGAGTTTCCTTAGTTACATCCTCCTCCTGAATAACAAAACTGTAGCCGCTTTTTTCAAAGGATTCAGCATTTAGTATCTGATCACCACGGCTTGCATTCTTTGAAAGTGGTATAAGTACATTTGGCTTTCTTAGAGCCAGTAGCTCGCAGATTGCATTTGCACCGGCACGAGATATAACGATATCGGCTAGTGCGAATAGGTCGGCCAGCTCGTCCTTTATATATTCATACTGAACATAGCCCTCTCTGTCGTAAGAGGAATCCTTCTTATCCTTTCCGCAGAGATGGATGACATTAAATCTCTTAACCAATTCATCTAAGCATCCCCAGACGGCTTTATTCACTGCAACGCTTCCGGTGCTTCCGCCCATAACAAGAACAGTTGGTTTATCCTTTTTAAAGCCACAGAACTGAATAGCTTTTTCTCTATCTCCGCTAAAGAGCTCCTGTCTGATAGGTGTACCCGTTATGGTTGCTCTATCGGAGAAGAGATCCTTTGTCTCTGGGAAGTTACAGCATATCTTGGTCGCGTGTGGAAGCGCAATCTTGTTAGCAAGTCCTGGCGTCATATCTGATTCATGTATAACTATAGGTACTTTATGTATGGAAGCTGCAAGTACGACGGGTACTGTAACAAAGCCGCCCTTTGAAAAGATAACATCTGGAGACAGTCTTCTCATCAAAAGGTTCGCTTGATCGAAACCACGCACAATCCTGAAAGGATCAGTGAAATTCTTTATATCATGATAACGTCTTAGTTTACCAGAGGATATTCCGTAGTAGGGAATTCCAATCTCTTCGATAAGCCTTCTCTCAATACCTGTTTTTGTTCCTATGTAACTTATCTCGTATCCCAGCTCCTTGAGCCTAGGGATGATTGCGATATTAGGTGTTACATGTCCGGCTGTACCACCACCGGTCAGAATAATCTTTTTCATTTTTAACTCCTAATAATTACCAGTATCTTACTGGTCATTTGTGACAACCTCTATAATACCAAAAAAAATGAGATATGGCACTATATTTTTGTAGCGGTTAATCTGTGGAAATGATATAATGTTACTATCCATTGTGTGTTGGTTTAAACACGTTATTTTACATACGTAATAAGGAGGACTTTTTTAGATGAGTAGTTACATGGATGAGTATCTGAAATGGTTAGAGGACTCATATTTTGATGAGGAAACAAGAGCAGAACTCGAGTCGATTAAGGGCGATGAGAAGGAAATAGAGGATAGATTTTATAGAAGCCTTGAATTTGGTACAGGTGGTCTGAGAGGTGTCAGAGGTGCTGGTACAAATAGAATGAACATATATACAGTTCGTCAGGCAACTCAGGGACTTGCTAATTATATTTTGGCTAATAATGGACAGGAAAAGGGAGTTGCAATTGCGCATGATTCACGTATCATGTCTCCTGAATTTGCAAGAGAGGCTGCTAGATGCCTAAATGCAAATGGAATCAAGACATACCTTTTTGAGTCACTTCGTCCTACACCAGAGCTCAGCTTTGCGGTTAGAGAATTTGGTTGTATAGCGGGAATAGTTGTGACAGCCAGCCACAATCCTAGAGAATATAATGGTTACAAGGTTTATTGGGAGGACGGTGCCCAGGTTACACCTCCTCACGATACAGGAATCATGGCCGAGGTTGCAAAGGTTGTTGATTTCTCTCAGGTTAAGACAATGGATGAGGATGATGCAAGAGCAGCAGGACTATTCCATGTCATTGGTACAGACTTTGATGACAAGTATATCGCACAGGTTAAGGCACAGAGTATTCATCCTGAGATCATTCCAGAGATGGCTAAGGATATCAAGATAGTTTATACACCACTTCATGGTACAGGAAATGTAAGCGTTCGTAGAGTTCTTAAGGACCTTGGTTTTACACAGGTTTATGTTGAACCACAGCAGAAGATTCCAGATGGTTCCTTCCCAACAGTTGCTTATCCAAACCCGGAGGATCCAAAGGCGTGGGAACTGGCGCTTAAGCTTGCAAAGGAAGTGGATGCAGACATAGTTCTGGCAACTGATCCTGATGCTGATAGACTTGGAGTATATGCCAAGGATACAAAGACAGGTGAATATATGAGCTTCACAGGAAATATGTCGGGAATGCTCATTGCAGAGTACATTTTCAGAGAGAAGCAGGCTACAGGAACTATGCCTGAGAATCCAGCGCTTGTAACAACAATAGTTACAACGGATATGACCAAGGCTATAGCAGCTGCTTACAATGCAAGACTTATCGAAGTTCTTACAGGATTTAAATATATCGGTGAGCAGATCAAGATATTTGAGCAGACAGGCTGCAACAATTATGTATTTGGACTTGAGGAGTCTTATGGCTGCCTGACAGGAACCTATGCAAGAGATAAAGATTCTATCGTTGCAGTAATGATGCTTTGCGAGGTTGCTGCATTTTATAAGAAGCAGGGCAAGACACTTTGTGATGCTATGCAGGATCTGTATCAGAAGTATGGTTATTATAAAGAGGGGCTTGCAACTCTGGAACTCAAGGGTGTTGATGGTGCCGCTGAGATTCAGAAGAGAATGGATAGTTTCCGCAATAATCCACCTAAGGAGCTGGGGGGCTTAAAGGTGCTTGCGGCTAGAGATTACAAGGCAGATAAGAGAATTGATTTCGTGACAGGTGAGGAGTCAACTACTGGTCTTCCTTCATCAAATGTTCTTTACTATGAACTGGAAGATAATGCATGGTGCTGTGTTAGACCTTCTGGTACAGAGCCAAAGATTAAGTTCTATTTTGGGGTTAAAGGTGCAAGTGCAGCTGATGCTGAGGCTAAGCTGGATAAGCTTAAGAAGGATATGCTTGGGGAATAATTAACCTAAAGTAGGTGTAGCATGAAATTTTTAAAAAGACTAAGTATTAAAAGATATTATAAATACAAGGACGAGGTCGTAATAAGAAATGATATCGCCAGTCAGACATTTCTGTTGGTTGGTACTATCGTTGCAATTGTTAATCTGCTGTCAAATGTATTTATCAGAAAAACAAATGGATATTTTCAGAGTATCATTCTGGTGGTGTATTTTCTGGTGGCGTTTGTTATTAGAAATTACTTTATAAAGAATCATATCAAGAGAAGTACACTTTTCTTATACCTGATTCAGCTTCCTGTATTGGTATTTGGTGCGTTGATGGGCACGGTGTGGGATCCTAATAGTATTACTATTACATTTTTCCTGCTTATCGTAACCTTGCCGGCATTTATTTTGGATAATCCGGTTAGACATCTTTCCTATATTATCGGGATTATGGCCATGTATCTTGTGTTGGGTTACTTTACCAAGAATCCAGAGGTTTTCGATTTGGATCTGGTGCATGCACTGAGCTTCTTCATGGGTTCAATGTTTCTGAATCTATTTGTTCTTGCTGAACGATATGATAATATCGAGAACTATGTATTATCTGAGCGAAGAGCCAGACATGATGAGATAACGGGTCTGAAGAACAGATATGCTCTGAGAGTCGATTCTGAAAAATTTGTAGGGAAGAGTATAATAGTCGGCTTAGTTGATATTGATTACTTCAAGTTCTTCAATGATATATATGGTCATGACTTCGGTGAAGATATGATGACCCACCTTGGTAAAATGGTCGGACGTGAATTTGGCATAGAAAATTGCTACAGATTTGAGAGCGATAAGATCATGGTTATAAATGAATCCTGTTCCGGAGATGAATTTAAGGAAAAGGTTCAGAAAGTCAAGGATAGCTTTGGAGATTCTATTATCAAGGATAAGCATATTCATCCTAACTGCACAGTTGTATATATGAGTGGTACTCCTGAATCTATGGATGATATGTCAGAATTTCAGAGACATGCGGATGTACGACTGCTGGAGCTTAAGAACAATGGCAGAGGTCAGATAGCGAGCTATGAATATGATCGAAGCCTAAAGAGACAGACGGATATTCTTAGTGAAGTATCAATTAATCCAAGTGCACACAGCCTGGACGAAGTAACAGGTCTTCCAAATATGCACTTCTTCCGCATCCGTGTGGATGAGATACTTAATAACCTGGTGGAATATGATAAGAAGCCTGTAGTACTTTATTTCAACATAAGTAACTTCCGTAGCTACAATGAAATGTATGGCTTCCGAAAGGGAGATAAGCTCCTTAAGGACATAGCAGTAATTCTTCAGGAAGCATTTCCAGGCAGACTCGTCTCAAGATTCTCAGAAGACCATTTCGTTACAATGGTTTATGAGTTCAGGTTTGATGAAGCTTATGAAGATATAATGAATCGTGTAAAACCGCTCTTCGGAAATGCGAAAATGGACCTGAAGGTCGGAATAGCGTATTGTACAGAAGGCGAATATGTAGGTGCTACCTGTGATAAGGCTAAGCTTGCTTGTGATAGTATTAAACATGATTACGAAGTGACTCGTGCATATTATGATGAGGAACTTGAGGGAAGAAATAAGCTTGAGCAATATGTAATATCTCATGTAGATGAGGCTGTGGAAAATGAGTATCTTAAGGTATATTATCAGCCGGTAATTGATATATCTACCGGTAAGATAATAGAGCTGGAAGCTCTTGCAAGATGGATAGATCCAATACATGGATTCCTTTCGCCGGGAGATTTCATACCTGTACTTGAGAATTCAAAGCTTATACATAAGGTAGATAAGTTCATTGCAAGAAAGGTTTGTTTAGATCAGAATAGGCTCAGGGAAATGGCTGGAAGAGATGTGCCGGTTTCTATAAACCTTTCAAGACTTGATTTCATGCTTACAGATATAGTTAGTTTCATTAAGAAAGAGGTTGAGGATAATGAGGTTGAGCTGAAGAATCTTCATATTGAGGTTACAGAGAGTGCCCTTGAGAAGGATAGTGAAGAACTGAAGCAGAAGATAAATGAACTCAAGAGCTTTGGCTTTGAGATATGGATGGATGATTTTGGTAGTGGATATTCATCCCTTAATTCTCTCCAGGATTTCAGTTTTGATGTTGTAAAGGTAGATATGAAGTTCATGAGAACGCTTGATTCAAATGATCAGACACCTACTATAGTTAAATCTATTATAGAAATGATTAGAAACCTTGGGCTGAGATCTCTCGTTGAAGGCGTTGAAACTGAGAAGCAGCTTGAGTTTATTAAAGATGCTAAAGTGAATATGGCACAGGGATTCTTATTCAGCAAGCCTGTTCCATTAGAGGATTTAAAGTTTAGTGCATAAAATTAGAGTTAAATACATTAAATTGGTATTGAAATAATTTTACAAAACATGTAAACTGTAAAGTTGTTGCCCCTTGGCGCAACTTTACAGTTTTTATTTTATTGAAGCTTTTGTATATTAAGATAAGAAAAAACTTAGACGGAGAAAAATATGATATCAAAATTTAGTGTGCGTAGACCTTATACGGTATTCGTTGCTGTAGTTGCGGTAATCGTTATAGGAGTAGTAGCAATGATGCGAATGAACGCGGATTTGCTTCCTGATATGAATCTTCCATATGTAATGATTATTACTACTGATATGGGAGCCAGCCCAGAGGCGGTTGAAAGAGATGTTACAGCCCCAATCGAATCGTCTCTTGCAACTACGTCAAATGTTAAGAATATCCAGTCCATGTCGAATAATAGTTATTCTACTATCATTGTGGAGTACGAACAGAGCGCCAATATGGATGCTACCATGATTGAGATTCAGCAGAGTCTGGATCAGGTGAAGGGTACCTTTGATGAAAGTATCGGAACACCGATAGTAATGCAGCTTAATCCTGATATGCTTCCTGTTATGGTTGCGGCGGCAAATGTTGAAGAGATGGATAATCTTCAGCTTAGCGAATATGTAGAAACAGAAATTCTTCCTCAGCTTGAAAGTGTAGAGGGTGTTGCTTCTGTTTCTGCAACTGGTGGTATCACTGAAACTATTCAGGTTACCATGAACCAGAAGAAAATAGATAAGCTGAATGCTAAGATAATGGATGAGATAGATGATAAGTTCGCAGATACAAAGGACGAGCTTGCAACTAATAAGGAACAGATAGAGTCAGGTCAGCAGGCTATAGCGTCAGGTAAGACAACACTTGCTGATACTATAAGTGAGAATAAAAGCACACTCCAGGATGCACAGCAGGAGCTCTATGAAAAGGGTAGTGAACTGGAAACCCAGAGAACTACTCTTGCGGGAACTTCTTCTACTCTTGCTACTGCAATTGATAATTTAAACAAGGCATATGAAGGTGCCAAGCAAGTAGAGGAAGGTATAGCTGGTATAGATTCAGCTATCGGTGGTTTGAGTCAGGCCATAGATATGTATGATCAGGGAATGCTTGATGATGCTACATTTTCAGCTACTACTGGTCAAGGTATTGAAGAGGCCAGAGCTCAGAAGGCTGAGCTTGAGGCTAAGCGCGCCGAACTTCAGACTACACTTGATGGAATAAATACACAGATTTCAAGCACAGCATCGGCACTTAGTTTATATGGAATAGAACTTAATTCATATGAAGATATACCTGCTGCTGTTGTTCAGCTGGAAACCAGCAAGGCTGAGGTTGATGCCGGAATAAGCGCTATAGATAGCGGTCTGGAGCAGATCAATTCTGGAAAACAGCAGACCAGCGACGGACTTCAGATGATTAACAAGGCTGAGATTGAGCAGTCTATAACACTTGCTGAAACATCAGCTACATTATCACAGGGGCTTGCCCAGATTCGGATGGCAGAGGATACAGTTGAGGATACTCTGGAGACTACAAAGGATGCAGCCGATCTGGATACGGTTCTCTCAATAGAGACATTAAATAATCTTCTGATAGCTCAGAACTTCGAAATGCCTGCTGGTTATGCAGATAGTGATGATGGCCAGTATCTTGTAAAGGTTGGAGAGGATATATCCGATGCAGATGAGCTTGCAGATACAGTTCTTATAGATCTGAATATGGATAATGTGGGAGTTATCAAGCTGTCAGATGTTGCTGACGTAAAGGTGGTAGATGATTCCGAAGAAGTATATGCTAAGTTAAATGGAGAGCCAGGTATCCTTATCTCCTTTGAGAAGCAGACAGGTTACTCAACCGGTGAAGTAACAGATAGAGTTCTGGATAAGTTTGATAGCCTTGAAAAAACTGAGAATAACGGCCTGAATTTCGCAGTTCTTATGAATCAGGGTGTATATATAGATATAATTGTTAAGTCTATTCTTCAGAATATGATACTTGGTGCGGCTCTTGCCATCCTCGTGCTTATCATATTCCTGAGAGATATTAAACCAACTATCATTATTGCCTGTGCTATTCCACTTTCAGTTATTTTTGCAATAGTGCTTATGTACTTTACAAAGATTTCCCTCAATATCATTTCTATGTCGGGTCTCACGCTGGGTATAGGAATGCTGGTGGATAACTCCATCGTAGTTATTGAGAATATATATAGACTTCGTAAGGAAGGCGAGACTATCAAGAAGGCTGCAGTATACGGAGCCAGCCAGGTGGCAGGTGCCATCACCTCATCAACACTGACAACTATGTGCGTATTCCTGCCTATAGTATTTACAGATGGTCTTACCAGACAGCTCTTTGTAGATATGGGCCTCACGATTGCATTTACGCTTCTTGCTTCACTCCTTGTTGCGCTTACACTGGTTCCTGCTATGGCTCAGGGGCTTCTGAAAAATTCAAAGGAGAAGGAAACTAGCGGCGATAATGCATTTATGAGAGTTTATGACAAGATTATCAGAGGTGCACTTAGATTTAAACCTCTTGTATTCGTTGTTATGCTTCTTCTGATGGGAGCTTCAGTTGCACTTGCCCTTTCAAGAGGAACGGAATTCATGCCTGAAATGCAGAGTGATCAGGTGACGATTACACTGTCAGCTCCAGATGAGGAGGAGAGAACATTTGAAGAAATGACCTCCTACAGTGACCAGCTTGTGGAAAATCTGCAGAGTATTGATGAGATAGAAACAATCGGTGCGATGATTGGAAATGGCTCTACACTCGGAGCTCTGTCAGGTGGGGGAGATAATTCGGTTTCAATATATGTTCTTCTGAAAGAAGATTCAAAGCTTTCAAATGATGAAATAGTTGAGAAAATAAATAAGGCTGGTGAGGGTCTGGATTGCCAGATGGATGTCAGTGCAGAGCTTATGGATATGTCAATGCTTTCGGGAAGCGGAGTGTCTATAATGATCAAGGGTCGTGATATGCAGACACTTCAAAAGCTTGCTGGAGATGCTGCGGAGATTCTCGAAGGTGTCGATGGAATCGAGGACGTAGATAATGGTCTGGATAATATGACACAGACCTTTGTGATATCTGTTAATAAAGAAAAAGCGGCCGATTACGGTATGACTGTTGCTCAGGTATTTACAACTGTTGCCGGTGAACTTGCATCGACTCAGTCTACTACAGCCATTGAAACTGATATCAAGGATTACGATGTTTTCGTTAAGACTGATAAACAGGCAACGGTAACTATAGATGATCTCAAGAAGCTCAAGTTTGAATATACAGATAGAGAAACAAATGAGACTAAAGAAATTCCTCTGTCAAGGATAGTAACCTTCTCAGAACAGGAAGAACTATCAACTGTGCTTCGTGATAATCAGAATAGATATATAAATGTTTCTGGAACCTTAGATGGAACAAGAAATGTAGGTATCGTAGGAAACGAAGTTCAGAGAAAGATAAATGATATGGCTATTCCTGAGGGATATTCAGTAGATCTTCAGGGCGAAAATGAGACAATAAATGATGCTATGCGTCAGGTGCTTCTCATGATGCTTCTTGCAGTTATCCTTATCTATCTGATAATGGTAGCTCAGTTCCAGAGTCTTAAGTCACCATTTATTATCATGTTTACAATACCTTTGGCATTTACGGGAGGATTCTTCTCACTGTTCTTCTGCGGAAAGGCTGTATCAGTTATAGCCATGATTGGTTTCGTTATGCTGGCAGGTATTATAGTTAATAATGGTATCGTGCTTGTAGACTACGTTAATCAGTTGAGACGTGAAGGAATGGGCAAGAAGGATGCCATAGTAACATCTGCTAAGACTCGTTTACGTCCAGTACTTATGACAGCACTCACAACTATCATCTCTATGTCAACTATGGCAATTGGTATGGGTAAGGGTGTTGAGATGTCACAGCCAATGGCTATCGTAGTTGTGGGAGGACTTGTATACGGAACTATACTTACACTCGTTCTTGTACCTTGCCTCTACGATGCGTTTAATAAAGAAAAGGATATGAGAGAAGAAGAACTGTAGTTCTGGAATATAGCTAATCATGAATCAATATTTAAGTGATTTTCAGCGGAGGCGATGTTGTCGTCTCCGCTTTTTTGTTGCTCATTTGTTGTCCTTGTTTGGGTACAATTAAAAATGAGGAAATGTGCCTTATTAATTGTAATGATTTGTATGATTTGTTTGTGAAGAATATTGCTAGTTTTGGGCATTTTAAAGTATAATTATACTATGCGGAATAGGTGCTCTTTAGCGGTTTTTGGAGGGTCAAATATGGATGAAAAAATACTTAAAAAGGGCATAGCGTGGATACTGGTGGCAGGGCTTGTTTTTGGTGTTCTGCCTATTCCTGTTAGTAACGTTATGGCTGGCGAGATATCTGTTGCGACAGTGACAGATGCTGAATATGAAGAAGAAACATCCGAGAAAATGGCGGATGGTTTACTGGATATTACTAATCAGAATGAGGAAGAAGAAGTGGAACCTCAGCAGATACTGGAAATGTCTCAGGAAGAAAGTGAACCAGAGGCTGATGCTTTTGATAGTCAGCAAACTGTAGATGGGGTTACAGTCAGAGTTATGGCTGATGAGGGAGTGTTCCCTGAAGGTTCCACCCTGTCTGTTAGAAGGGTTCAGGAATCAGAAGCAGAGAATGCAGGTATTCTTTCCGAGGTTAACAGACTTAGAGGAAACGATACGAATGTTACAAGTAACATGATATTTGATATTACTGTTTATGCTGCTGATGGAACTGAAATCCAGCCTGATACCAGTGCTGGAAATGTTAAGGTTTCCTTTACAACTCCAGAAATATCAGAGGATACCTCTGTGTCAGATGTGTATCACATAAACACTGATAATGGTGCAGTGGATGCAGATAAGCTGGAGGTTATATCTGAAACTGGTGATACTGTTGTGGTTGTTACAGATGGTTTTTCGTACTATATGCTAGGTCTGACATCTGAAGGTGATGGCGAGGGGACAGTTCCTGAAACTCATGAACATGATGGAGTTTCGTTTGCTGCATGGGAAGCAACAGATAGCCTTCCTGCAGAAGCCGGAAACTATTATCTGACTCAGAATGTAACCTTGGCAAGTTGGTCTCCTCAAGCGAAAATAGGTCTATGTTTAAATGGTCATACAGTTACATTTACTGGAGATGGATTATCAATTAATGGCAGCAAGGTTGTGCTTGATATATATTCATCTGAAGATGGTGGTGTAATTAATAATGATTCAAAATCTGTAAAAGTATCGGGGGGAACTTTAAATCTACATAGTGGAACTATTATATGTGGTAACGAAGGAATATACATACAAGGATATGCTACATTCAATATGTCAGGAGGAAAGCTTGTTTCAAATGGAAATTATGCAATTTATACATCTTATGTTAATGGTAAAGGTTATCTGAATTTAAGTGGTGGAACTATAGAATGTGGGAATTCATGTATTGAAGCGATTTATAGTAATTTTCTAAAATTTAATATGTCAGGTTCACCAACATTTATTTATTCGGGAACAAGTGATACCTATAAGGATATTTATTTTCCGTATGGTGGAGCAAAAGTAAATGTAGGTACGCTTTCGAATAGTACCAAAATCAAAGTAGGTTTTCAAAATAAAACTGGTAGTATGGATTTAAATTCTTACATCTTTACTACTGGGTATTCTGCAAATAACAGTGGAACAGATCCGGAACAGTACTTCACATGTACCATGGATGGATTCTGGATTGCTGAAAGTAATGGCGAATTACAGATGACAAAAAACCCTGTAATACTTCATCCTACACTGGCCACTACTTCGGAAGATGGCAAGTTTGAATATGGTACCACTCCGGAATTTGTTCTATCCGGCTATACTGGCGACGGAGAAATGACATATAAGTATAAGGTGAAGAACGCTGATGATAGCACATATTCAACGGTGGTTCCTAAGAATGTAGGGCAGTACACTGCTTTGCTTGATATAGCACCAACTCCCCGCGTCCATGCTTATGACCCTGTCTGTGATTTCAGTATCACTAAAGCGCCTCTTACAGTCAGACCTCAGAACAAAACTATTTATTATGGTGATCCTCTGCCGGCTGGAGAGATAGTATGCGATGGTTTTAAATATGATGATACAACAGATAATCTTGAAGGTACTCCAAGCTTTACATATAAAAGTGCTACTGGTGAATCATATAATGTTGAATCCCCAGCTGATACATATACTATAAGTGTATCAGGTGTTACTTCGGACAATTATGATATAACTTTTGAAACCGGAACACTAACAGTCATAAAACCTGGAAAATCCAGGGTGTTTATACCTGTAAAAGGTGATGATACAGCTGCATTTAAACTACTTAGCACAAATGAAGAAATGCTGAATGCTATTCTTACTGATGCTGATGAGAATAGTTATATAAATGGAGCTGATGCCATAACAACTATGACAATAGACTGTGCTACTCTTTCAAGTAATGAGGTAACAGCTATAAAGAATGCGTTTGGTTCCGAAGCTGAAGTAGGTCTATGTTTTGACACAAAAACCTATAAGCAGATAGGTTCTAATCCTAAAACTCAGGTTGGTACTTTGGAGTCCTCTGCCTCGTTCAGTATTGATGTTCCAAGTGATTTACTTATAGACGATATTTCTACTGAAAGAAATTATAAGGTGGTTAGGATTTCGAATGGCGTGGCTACAGATATAACCACCGGCTATGATGCGGCGACCAACGTTGCAAGCGCGGCGACGGATCAGTTTGCGAAGATCGCGCTGGTATATATAGATAAAAATATCGATAAGCCAGCTCCGGATTCTGATAGTCATACACATAATAAAATAACCTTTATACCTTGGCAATTAACAGGGTCTCTACCTTCTGATGCAGGTAGCTATTACCTGACCAATGATGTTGAACTTGGTGGTTGGTACTTAGGAGAAGATGTTAATCTATGTCTTAATGGTCATAGTATTACAATTACCTCTAATTATATTCAGATAAAAGATGGTGCTACCCTTAGTATATTTGCATGTGAAGGAGGAAGGATTAATTCTGCCCAAAGCGTGAGGCTTAATGCCGGAGGAACGTTAAACCTTTATGGCGGCACTATTAGCAGGGGCGGAGAGGCTGTTACTGTTAATGGAGTATTTAACATGTCAGGTGGTACTGTTTCAAATGGTACAGTTGTCGTTGAGTCGGCTGGTGTATTTAATATGTCAAAAGGTACTATAACAGGAATAGATAATCCTATTGGAAATGGAGTAGTAAATATAAAGAGTGGAGGAACATTCAACCTTAGTGGAGGAAGCATTTCTGGTAATAAAATAAATAAAGGCGCCATCGAATACTCCTCAGGTACATTTAGACTATCTGGTAATCCCACATTTTCGAATAATACCACGTATGGTAATACATACAGTGATATCTTTATATTAAATAATACGAATAACAAGATTTCTGTAGGTAAGCTCACAAATACAATACCTATAAGTGTAGGATTTCAGAATCAAACTGGGGTATCGGGGGGAACTATTCCATCCTTTGTTATTACCAGTGGTTATAAGGCAAATAATGGTGATGATTTGCCGGAGAATCATTTTGTGAGTAAACTCGTGGGATATAGAATCGATCAAAATACGGACGGAGAGGTTATTCTTACATGTGTCAAGGATCCGATTAGTCCTACGGTGAGTGTGGCCGATTGTATATATGGGGAGACTCCTGATGTGACCATAGAGGGTAATCCGGGTAATGGTACGCCGAAGATAGAATATAAGGAAAGCACCGCAGAAGACTCTGCTTATTCTGAGACACCTCCTACAAAGGCTGGCAGCTATAAGGTAAGGGTGACCATTCCGGAAACTGTGAAATACAGAAGCGGTACAGCGGAGCAGACATTTGAAATAAAGAAGGCAAAGCTGACTGTTACACCAAGCAATCAGACTATCGGTTATTCTGAAATGCCATCAGATGAAAATGTGACACTCAGTTATGAAGGCTTTAAATATGATGACACGGCTGATAGTATAACTGGAACTCCGGTATATACATATACCGATTCCGAGTCTCACGAAGGTGGTAATGAATATACAGCAGACTCCGCTTCAGGAAAATACTACATTCATGTATCGGGTCTTAGTTCTGATAATTATGAGATTGTATATACTGCTGGAGTATTATCAGTTCTTCCGCTGGGTATTCAGCCTATCGAGTGTGTAGGATATAGCTCGGATGCATTTAAACTTGTTTCTCCTGATACGGATGTAGTTAATGCGGTACTTGATAAGAATGATGACAAGAGAGTTAGCCAGGGAGCTGCGGCGAAAATAACAATTAACGTTGAAACTGCTGATCCAACTGATGAGGAAATAGTTAAAATCAGGCAGGCAGCAGGAAATGGTGCCAGTGTCGGAGTATGCTACGACGTAAGTGTATTTAAGGAGATTACCGGTCAGGATAGAGAGGCTGTACGTGAGCTTGAGACACCTATCAGATTTGGTCTTTCTATACCTGATGATATGAAGAATACAGATCCTAAGGTAAATAGAGTATATAAAGTAGTTCGACTTCATAGAGGAACGGCTGAGGCTCTAAGTACTGAAACGGGTACAGAAGGTAATAGTGTGGTTACAGAGTCTGATAAATTTTCTATATATGCTATAACATTTACGGATGAAGAGGTGATAGTTCCGGAACCGGAGGAAATAATTTCGGAACCGGAGGAAATAGTTCCGGCTAAGGACGAAGATACAGTTAAACCGGAAACTCCAAAGGAAGAAACTACGGAAGAAAAGAAGTCAGATGACTCAAAGCCTGAAGAAAAATCGTCAGCTGGTTCTTCCCAGGTGAAAACCGGCGATGGAATGAATACTGCATTTCCTATATATCTGCTGATTATGACAATAATAAATATATGTCTTTTGGTTGCATTAAAATGGAAATATAATAATATCCAAAAGAAAAGGAACGAATAAACGCTGCTTGACGTATATTGCATTCCTTGTATTTGAGTGCTGTGAATGATATACTATAGGGCAGGCGTAAAATAGTAAAGAGGTTAGGATAAAATGGCCAAGAATGTATCAGATAATAATGCGGAAGAGTTAGCAAAGAAGAAACTTCAGGAAGAGAAGGAGGCTTTGCTAAATGAGATAAAGCATACATATAGCGATGAACCGATTGAAGAAGAAATAAGTAGTGATGAGTCGGCGGCGGAAGAAATAAACAGTGATAGCGATGAGCCGGCTGAAACACCAGACGCTTCTGATGAAATTGAAGACTTCACAGAACCCAAGGTTATTGCCAGAAGTCCTATGCCGAAGTATGGCAAGGGATTTATCATGGTTCCTGTGTCGATTGGAATAACCATAGCTGCCATAGTCCTTGGACATATTCGTCCTATTAGTAATGGTATACCATCAAATCCGATATTCAGATATATATACTTAGGGCTGGGGGTTCTGCTCCTTATTGCAGCAATTCTTCTTATAGTAAATGCAGTTAATGAAGCTGACATTCTGACGAATGCGCAGATGGGTAAGTTGGTAACAACAGGAGTGTACAGCAAATCCAGAAATCCGATGTATGCAGGTGTACTGTTTGGATGTACAGGAGCACTCTTTGTATCCGGAAATGCATTTATGTATGTTCTCCCTATCATCTTTTATATGATTTTTAGCGGAGTCATAGCGAATACCGAGGAGAAACTGCTTATAAACAGATTTGGTGATGAGTACAAAGAGTATATGGAAAATGTCTACAGACTATTCCCGCTCCCTAAATAATAATAAATAATAAGAGAATTAGTATAAATACAAGGGGTATGAGATGTCATATCTAGCACTATATAGAAAGTTTCGTCCAGACAGTTTTGATGAAGTAAAGGGACAGGAACACGTTGTAACAACACTTAAAAATCAAATAGCCCATAACAGGGTAGGACATGCATATCTGCTTTGTGGTACAAGAGGTACAGGTAAAACTACTATAGCAAAGCTTATAGCCAAGACTATGAATTGTGAGAATCCTACCGAGAATGGACCTTGTGGAGTATGTGAGAGCTGCAAAGCGATAGCTGACGGCAGCTCTCTTAATGTTGTCGAAATTGATGCAGCAACTCATAATGGAGTTGACAATATCAGACAGATAAATGAAGCGGTTCAATATGCGCCGGCTCAGGGCAAGTATCTTGTGTATATAATCGACGAGGCGCACCAGTTGTCAAAGGGAGCATACAATGCTCTTCTGAAAACTCTTGAAGAGCCACCGGAATATGTAATGTTTATTCTGGCTACAACGGACGATTCCTCTCTTCCGGTTACACTTAGATCGAGATGCCAGAGATTTGATTTCCATAGAATATCTGTCGAAACTATCGCAGACAGAATGGAGGAGATTCTCGCCAGAGAAGGTGAGAGTGCAACGAGAGATGCTCTTATGTATATTGCACGACTTGCAGACGGTTCCATGCGTGATGCTCTGTCAATCCTGGATGAATGTCTATCCGTAAATATAGGTAAGGAACTGAACCGCGAAAGCGTACTTAAGATTGTTGGAGCTGTTGCGGTCGATGTATATATCAGAATGTTCAGGGCTATAGTAAATAAAAATGCAGAAGAGGCGCTGGATATAATAAATGAAACTATCTGGGATGGTAAGGATCTGACCAAGTTTTCAGATGACCTTGCATGGTTTGTCAGAAATATGCTCTTTCTGAAAATATCTCCAGGTATTAAGGATGAGCTCGATATGACATCTGAAAATGCAGACGAGCTTCTGGCTATGGCGGAAAACTATTCCGTAGAAGAACTGGCGGGATATCTGAATACACTCCAGCTTCTATGTTCTGAGATTAGAAAATCTTCTGTCAAGAGAATCACTCTTGAAATGACTATTATAAAAATGATGTATCCAAGTGCAGCTGCTCCACAGGGAGTAAGTACAAATGTAACAGATATGGATTCAGCAGCAGATGTTGCTCCAGGCTCGAACGCAAAAAATTTCTCTGGATTAACAGACAGAGAAGTAGAGGCTCTGGTTGATGCCAAGGTAGATAGGGAGCTGGAACGCAGAATAGGGGAAGCACTCAGAACAATAAAGCTTCTTGATCAGGATTTTTCAAATGCAGGGGCGGCTCAACAATACGATGACAGCCAGCAGAGTGATATAGTTGTTGAAAATATTAAGAATGATTTTCCTGAAGCAGTTCAGTCAGATATCATGCAGCTTGCTAAAGACTGGAAGGATATAGTAGCGAAGCTTAATCCAATTCACAGGAGATACGCCCGTGCAGTGGATGTAGAACCATCAAATGATTACGAGGTAAATGGACCAGCCAGACTTAATGTTATTCTGTATGATGCAAATAACGGCAAGATAACAAATACCTTTTTTGAAAACGAAAAGAATAGAGAGTTTTTAGCTGAAGCTATATCAGAGATAATCAAGAAAAAGGTTGAACTTGGTATAATAGTTAGAAAAGGCGTGAGAACAGATCTGGATAAGACGTCCCGCGCTATAAATAGAATAAAATTTAACGTAACAGTTATAGAAAGTGAGGAAGAAAGAAATGGCTAAGAGAGGCGGATATCCGGGAGGCATGATGCCAGGAAATATGAATAACCTGATGAAGCAGGCTCAGAGAATGCAGAAGCAGATGGAGGAGACACAGGCAGAGCTTGAAGCTAAGGAGTATGAGACCTCAGCGGGTGGTGGAGTTGTAAAGGTTAAGATCAATGGACAGAAGGAAATAACAGAAATCACCATCGATCAGGAAGTTGTTGATCCTGATGACGTAGAGATGCTTCAGGACCTTATCATGGCTGCTGTAAATGAAGCTATCAGAATGCAGGCAGACGATGAGAAAGAACAGCTAGGAAAGATTACTGGTGGTATGGGTGGAGGCCTTGGAGGTCTATTCTAATGAACTTATATGGTGAAGAAGTCAACCGACTTATAGAAGAGCTGGGGAGACTGCCTGGTATAGGTGCAAAAAGTGCTCAGAGACTGGCCTTTCATATAATCGGGATGCCAGACGATAGAGCTATGGCTCTATCAGATGCAATAGTAAATGCAAAACATAAGATAAGATATTGCAAGGAATGCTATACTATCACGGACAGCGAAATATGTCCTATATGCTCGGCTCCTGGTCGAAATCATAAGGTAATAATGGTTGTAGAATCTCCAAGAGATATGGCCGCTTATGAGAAAACAGGAAGCTATGAGGGCGTTTATCATGTTCTTCATGGGGTTATCAATCCTAGTCAGGGAATCGGTCCACAGGAAATAAAGCTGAAGGAACTGATGGTAAGATTAAGGGGCGATGTGGAAGAGCTGATAGTGGCGACCAATTCAAGTGTAGAAGGAGAAGCTACAGCGATGTATATCTCTAAGCTTGTAAAGCCTGCAGGAATCAAGGTTACACGAATAGCCAGTGGTGTACCTGTGGGAGGAGATCTGGAGGTAACAGATGCAGTTACTCTCGCAAGAGCACTTGAAGGAAGAATAGAATTATAATTTCATTCTAAGCGAAGAATCTTAAATAGCACAAGGAGGGGTTAATAATGAAGAAGATAGGAATTTTAACAAGTGGTGGCGATTGCCAGGCACTGAATCCAACAATGCGAGGTGTAGTAAAGGGACTGGAGAATCTTCTGGGAGATGTAGAAATCTATGGTTTCCTTGAAGGCTATAAGGGTCTCATATATGGAAACTACAAGAAAATGAAGCCTATGGAATTCTCAGGGCTTCTTGCAAAGGGTGGTACAGTTCTTGGCACCTCCAGAGTTCCATTTAAATATCTGGACACACCTACAGAGGATGGAATCGAGAAGGTTCCTGCAATGATTAAGACCTATAAGAAGCTGGATCTTGACTGCCTCTATGTTCTGGGAGGAAATGGTTCTCAGAAGACAGCCTACAGACTGTTCCAGGAAGGACTAAATGTAATTGGTCTTCCAAAAACTATTGATAATGATATATATGGAACGGATGTTACATTTGGATTCCAGAGTGCTATAGATGTTGCAACTCATGCTATTGATTGTATCTATACAACAGCTGAGTCTCACAACAGGGTTTTCGTTATTGAAACAATGGGTCATAAAGTTGGATGGATAACCCTCTACGCAGGAGTTGCCGGTGGAGCTGATGTTATTCTTCTTCCGGAGATACCATATGATATGAAGAAGGTTTACAAGACCATCGAGAAGAGACAGAAGATGGGTAAGAAGTTCGCTATCATAGTTGTAGCTGAAGGTGCTATTTCTAAAGAACTTGCAAAGCTTCCTAAGAAGGAAAGAAAGCAGAAGATAGCAGAGCGTCCATATCCATCAATTGCATATGAAATAGCAAAGGATATTCAGGATAAGTACCCAACCTCAGAGGTTAGAGTTGCTCTTCCTGGTCATACACAGAGAGGTGGAAATCCTGATGCATACGATAGAGTTCTTTCCAGCCGTTTTGGTGCTAAGGGAGCTGAACTCTTCAAGGCTAAGGATTTTGGAAAGCTTGTTGTTTTCAGAAACAACGAAGTTACAGCTATTCCAATGGAGGAGTCTGCTGGTAAGCTGAAGTATGTAGATCCAGACAATCAGCTGATTCAGGAGGCTAAGACTCTCGGTATATCCTTTGGAGACTAGATAATAAACAGGTAAGATAATGATAAAGCGTGTACTTTTTGGGTCGTTCCTATTTATTTTCATATTTATAGGGGCGGCTCTCTCCTTTAACTTTATACAGAATAGAAATCGTGATACCAGACCAGTAGAGGGCTACAATCCAACTATGGGAAAGGCGTATATACTCTGCGATGGTCAGCAGATAAATGGTATGCAGGGATATAAATATTCCATCAATACCAGTCTCTACAGAGATAGTATATTTACTGTTGGTTCAGATAAGAATGTAAATATTCTTCTGCCGGATTCTATAGACAACGGAGCTGATATAAAATATGAGCTCCGTAGTTTTGATGGCGTCAATCTGGTAGAGGACGGCGATTTTAGATTTGTATCTACTGATGATGGAATGACACAGTACACTGCCAGTCTCAGAATGGATATGACAGTTGGTACAGAATACAGCTTCGTTATCAAGGTTGAGAAGTCCCGTGAGGATGTCATCAGATATTACACCCGAGTAGTGAGACTTGAGTCTTCAAGACTGGGGGATTTTGTAACCTACGCAAAGAACTTCAGTGATGCTGTATTTGCCGGAAATACTGAATATCAAACTATGGCATCTATGACAGATGCTTCTATGGAAGAAGCGGCAAATCTTCCTATGGCTACCAGCACAGATGCTATGGCTGGTGTAAGGGTTCCGGATATTACATCCGTATTCGGTAGTGCTGACGCGCTTAGCACTATGTACAATGCCGCGAAGGCGGATGATGTTACATCAGACGGTAACCCGGGATATGTTACGCTGAATTCTTCTTACGAGGATGTTATCTACGACGGAATGAAGATTCAGAGAATAAGCGATCCTATTCCAAAGGTAAGAGAGATAACTCCTGACAGCGTAGTTATGGAGCTTATATATAAGGTCATTACAGAAACTGAAAATGGTGCAGATACATTTGCTATATCTGAATACTTCACTATGGATTACAACAACGGTGCTGCTAAGATAGAAGTTACAGATTATCGTAGAAGAATGGACCAGGACTTTACCGGCGAGGGCTTTGACGTTATATCTAACAGTGTTAGCCTTGGAATAACCTCTGACAGAGATCCGCAGTTTATGGCAAGCGAGGATTCCAAGATAGTATCCTTTGTGGCTGATAACAGTATCTGGGTATATAACAATAAGTCGGGCACCTACTCTAATGTTTATGGTACTTCATCAGAGGAGGCATTGGAGGAGAGAATACCTCAGGAGGGGTATGATATCAGACTTCTCTGTCTCAAGGATGAAGTAATAGACTTCGTAATCTTCGGTAGAATAAATGAGGGACCAAGAGAAGGACAGAATGGTATAGCCCTTTTTGAATACAGTGTTCAGGATGCAAATCTTAAGGAGCTTGCTTTCATTAAGAGTGAATTAAACCTTGATGCGATGGAGCTTTCTGTAGGACGCTTCTGTTATTTTGATAAGAAAAATAGACATTTCTATACTCTGGTGGGGGATAATCTGCTGGATGTCGATATATTCTCCAGCCAGAAAGAAACGATGGTTTCAGGTATTCCGGCGAGCCAGTTTATGATATCTGAGGATATGAATATAATTGCTTATCCTGACAAGGCTGACCAGACAGATGTTCAGTGTATAAATGTAATTAATTTTGATAATGGAAATAAGATAGAGAAGAAGGAATCAGGACACAAAATGGCTCCCCTGGGCTTCGTTGGAGAGGATTTCCTGTATGGAGTATCAGAACCGGAGTATGTCAGCAGAGATGCTGATGGAACTCCTAGATTCCTCTTTGATAAACTATACATCATTCGTAATGATGGAAGCATAGTTAAGAAGTATGAAGTGGAAAATGTACTGGTGTCTGGTATCACATTTGAAGAGAATACCATTTACTTAAAGAGAATAGCGGTTGATCCAGAGGCTGGAACTGCCTCGGCAGCATCTGATGATTACATTTCCTATAAGCCACAGGCGGAGGTGGGAGGAATCAGAGTGCGTGTTATCAAGAATGATGAAGATAACGATGTGGTACAGCTCAAGTTCCCGGATAACGTCTTCTTAAACAGAAGTAATGAAGAGCTCTTCACAAAGGTTTCCTTCAACTCGAATGCAGTTGAACTTAAGGATGAGGAGTCTCAGATAGATCAAAACGCAATCTATATATACTCGCCACTTGGTATCAGCGGTTCTTCTTACAGTGTAGGAAAAGCTATAGGCCAGGTTTATGAAGATGGTGGATTCGTCGTAGATTCCAGTGGTTCCACTCTTTACAGAGAGAAGGCTTCCAGACCATATCTTACCGTTGCAGGTACATTTGAATATAAAGCTGTCGATAATCCGGATGATTCCTTTACGGCTTGTAACTATATGTGTACTCTTGCTGCGAAGCTTCCGGCAAATTATGACGAGGTTAGAAATAGCGCCAGCTGGGAAGAAAGCTTCCTCAAATACGGAAATGATTATAAGGGTATTAATATATCCGGAGTTAAGCTCGATACAGCTGTAGGATATCTGAGCGATGGTTATCCGTTTGCTGCTAAGATCGATGATAGATATGTACTTGTTGTCAGCTACAATGATGACTTTATCAGATATTACGATCCTGTAGAGGATGAAGAGGTTAGAATTCAGAGATATTCCTTCCAGCTTAAGTGCGAGGAAAAAGGAAATGAATTCTATACATTCTATAGATAGAAAACTTAAAAAGATTTTTAGACAACATAAAAGGGAGCTGTTTGGCGACAGCTCCCTAGTATGAAAAATGTGGGGGAAGGTATAGAATCCTTCATTTGGAACAATTACAATATATCAATCTTTTATGTACTTAATTAGTACATATTGTGAAGATAATGTGAACTATTACAATCTAAACGGAATATATAGTGGTTATGTAAATCAAATCCGCGTATCTTAGGTGCTCAGTATAGAAGTTGGCATACTTCTGTCCCAAGTCTTATCAGAAAATACCATATCCATATTTGTTACAATTGACATATCCA